>JAJZCA010000068.1 GCA_021798735.1 Acidobacteriota bacterium
TGCGGTGCTGAATACAAACCTGACCGGCGCATTTCTGCTGACACAGGCCGTCTCCTCCAGCATGTTGAAGGCGCGCTGGGGACGCATCATTAATATCAGCAGTGTGGTGGCAGAAACCGGGCAGGCTGGACAGGCGAATTATGCCGCCAGCAAGGCCGGACTGATCGGCCTGACCATGTCTTTGGCGCGCGAACTTGCCTCGCGCAACATCACCGCGAACGCCGTCGCGCCTGGATACATTTCGACGCCGATGACCGATGTCTTGACCGACCAGCAGCGCAGCGCCATGCTGACACAAATTCCGTTGGATCGCGCGGGCACGCCGGAGGATGTGGCCAATGCGGTGGTGTTTCTCGCCTCGGACCAGGCCAGCTATATTACGGGCCATGTTCTCGACGTCAACGGCGGCATGCACATGGGTTAAGTGGGGCTCGACGCGAGCTGAAAAATCTTGATGCCGGGCGCTCAGGGGCGGCGTATTGTTGTTGTGTGGAAGCATCCCGTGCATCCCTTGCCTTCCACGCAGCGCCCACTTCTTCGCCGGCAAGGATGTGTCAGGATGAAGACAATCTCCCGCTACTTCTTACTTTTCTCCGTGCTTGTTTCGCTGGGCTGCGTGGTCTCGGCAACCGCGCAGTCGAAATCAACCGGCAATGTGATCGGCCCGGAGAACGTCAGCTTCTCGAGCGGCACCGAAACGGTGCATGGCGTCCTCTATCGCCCCGGGGGAGCTGGACCGTTTCCCGCCATCGTCATAATTCACGAATGGTGGGGATTGAACGATTGGGTGAAGCAGCAGGCACAGATGTTTGCCGAACACGGCTATGTGACGCTGGCCGTGGATCTGTATCGCGGCCAGGTCGCCACCGACCCGGAGATGGCGCATGAGTTGATGCGCGCATTGCCGCAGGACCGCGGCGTCGCTTATCTGCGCTCCGGCGTGGCGTATCTGAAGACGTTGAAATATGCGCAGTCGGATCGCATCGGCGTTGCCGGCTGGTGCATGGGCGGCAGTTTCGCGATGCAGCTTGCGATTGCGGAACCGTCACTGCGCGCTGTCGCCATCAATTATGGGGCGCTGGAAACCGATCCGGCGCAGTTGAAGAAAATTCACGCGGCCATCCTGGGAAACTTTGGCGCGCTCGACCGCGGCATTACACCCAAGGATGTTGCGGACTTTGCCGCCGCGATGAAGGCGATTGGCCATCCGGTCGATGTGAAGGACTATCCCGACGCCGGCCACGCGTTTCAAAATCCCAATAACAAGGCTGGCTATCGACCGGAGGATACTGCCGACGCCGACCGCCGCATGTTCGCCTTTTTCGCGAAATATTTGAAGGGCTCCTAAGGCCTCATCCTCTGATCGCTCGGGGGAAGGCGGAGGGCCATTATGTAAGATTAGTTGCGATACCTTACGACCCGCCCCCTCTGGAGTAAACTTGTGGCCCCAATTCTGACTGCCGTACGGTTCGCCCGTTTTATGGAGAGCGGAAAAACAAAACCAGCGATCTTCGCGTGCGAAGATTTGTCAGGGGCATTCGCAGGAGAATATGTTGTCAAGTTGCGCGGTGGAATTGAGGATCGCGAATCAGGACTGTTACGCGAACTCTTGGCAGCGGAATTGGCAGAACATTTCAGAATTGCGGCGCCTCAACCTGCGTTGATCCGTATTGAGCGAAATTTAGCTGAACTTATTTCTGGAATCGAGCCGTCCCACAAAACATGTGTCTTCGACAGTGTTGGCCTGAACTTTGGCACCAAACTGGTGAGCGGATACAGCATTTGGCCAGTGGACAAGCATATACCGGATGCAATCAGACAAATCGCCGTCGATATCTTTGCGTTTGATGCCCTTGTACAAAATCCCGACCGTTGTTTCCGTAATCCGAATTTGTTTGTCAATGGCGACAGCATCCTAATCTTTGATCACGAGATGGCTTTTTCCTTTCTCAGAGCAATTCTTCCGTCCGCCGCGCCTTGGAAACTTGAAAAGGAGACGTACTTGCAAGAACACGTCTTTTATCGAAAATTAAAGTCGAAACCCATTGACCTGGACGGTTTTATCCAAAACCTGAGTGCCCTATCGGATACGCTGCTTGGATCAATGATGACGGACATACCCCATGAGTGGAACAATGATAGCGTGCCAGCGATTTCGCAGCACATCCGTTCGATTCGGGAACATGCCTCGGATTTTGACGAAGAGATTCGGAGGTTCTTAGTATGAGCGTCCCATACAGTTTCAGCGTTTTGCGTTATATTCACGACCCTGTTACGCAGGAGTTTCTCAATATAGGTGTGGCAGTATTTTCCCCTGAGGCCGAATACCTCAATGCGATATGCACGCCCAAATACGGTCGTATTAGCGAGACATTCTGCAAAATCGACGGTGTCGGTTTCCGGCAGTTGTCTCAGCACATTCAGGACAGCATCCGTTCAGCAGTCAAAGTGTATTCATCCTCATTGCCTTTTGGGCCGAACCAGAGCATCGAACAAATTCTCTCTAAAGTCCTGCCACGAGATGATAGCTCCATCCAGTTTTCTAAAGCTGGCGTTGGACTGAGCTCAAATCTCGATCAAACTCTTCAGGACTTGTTCAAGCGCTATGTTGAGAAATATTTGAACGCTGGAGAGTTGTCGGGGCGATCCGACGATGAGGTTTGGCGGGTGTTTCGAGACCCTCTAGACCGGGTTCGCGTAACTCCGCATTTGAAACCAAAACGAATTGTTGCTCCCAATTTCGATTACGACTTCCAGCGATCATGGAAGAACGAGATTTGGCATGTTTATGAGCCGGTCTCATTCGACATGGTCGAGGCATCGTCCATGTTGGACAAAGCCAACAGGTGGGTTGGTCGTGCTACAAGTTTGCGAGAAAGTGCTGAGTCTTTTGACATCCATTTGTTGATCGGGGAACCGCAGGATGGACGATTAAAGTCCGCATTCATCAAAGCAGAAAATATCTTGAACATGATGCCAGGTAAGAAAGAATTCATTAAAGAATCTGAAGCCGAGGCGTTCGCAGAAGAATTGGCCTCAGAGATGAAACAGCACGCATAGACGTCATCCCGCGAACTTTACGGAACGCACGCTTCAACGCTAGCTCTTCTATTTCAGGCGGCGAAGGATTTCCGGGCGGATCAGGTAGAAGAAGAAAATGAAGTTCGCCAGCGTCATCACCCAGTAATTATTCTGATGGAAACGCAGGATGACGTAGATGCCATAGCCGCTGGTCAAAAATGCGGCGGCCAGGGCCAGCGCCCATCCCCATCGCCGCATCTTCAGCAGGCCAAGACCGGCCAGCGTCAGCAGTGTCGCCACCGCCAGCACTGCCAGCCGCGCGCCATGGCTGGCAAAATGGCGACTGAAGACCCCGAAAACTCCAATCGTCGCTTCCAGCAACATCCAAAAGGCAATGGCCGCTACGCCAGGAAATTTGGCGGCGCTGTCTTCCGGGCTGGGCTTCTGCTCAGGCTCGCTCATACCGTATGCAGGTAGGCTAGCAGGTCGTTCATCTGCTGATCATTCAGAACATTGCCGAAGGGCGGCATTACGTCCTTACCATGGAGAATCGTCGAACGAACACGCGCGTCATTCGCCGGAGCGCCGCTGGGCAGATACGGCTTCTGGAACAGTCCCAGCAGGCCGGGTCCTACCAGTTTCGTTTCACTGTTTGGGTGATGACAGACCGCGCAGTGGGCCTGAAATACCTCATGCCCCTGCATTTCCACCGGCGTCAGTTGACTCAGCGGCTTCGATTGGGGCGTGTGATGGCAGCCGGCCAAAAGAAACAAAACAGCCGCAGTGGCCAGCATGGACAGTCGAATCGGTCGTTGCAAGTTCTCGTCCTCCAGGGAATCAGCGGGTCTTTTTTTGTCTTAATAGTGTAGCCGGGCCTATTGCCTTCGCCAACTCACACTCTCTCCGACTCTCCATGGGCACACACTCCATCCGCTGGACGGGGCAAATCCGGCAGGCTATTTTCAACCGGGAGAATCCCCGGCTCTCCTAAGGAACAACATTGATGGGATGAGTTGGGCACGGTGGCGACAACTGGCTTGCACGGACAGGTTACTTGTTCAATTGTTCCATCAGGTTGTTGATCATGCGGTTCAGATCAGTGTCGGTGTGGCGCAGCTCGTCGATCTTGGCGATGGAATGCATCACGGTGGTGTGGTGCTTGTCGCCGAAATGGCGGCCGATTTCCGGCAGCGATGCCTCCGTCAATTGCTTGGCAAGATACATGGCGATCTGGCGTGGAACGACGATGGAGCGGGAATTGTTTTTCTGCTTCAGCTCCATGATCTTCATTCCGAACTGATCGGCGACGGCGCGCTGAATCACTTCAATCGTGACCTTACGCACCTGCGTATCGATAAACTGCTTGAGGCATTGCTGGGTGACGGCCAGCGAAATCTCCACGCCGTGCAGGCTGCACCAGGCCAGCAGACGGACCAGCGCGCCTTCCAGCTCGCGGACATTGGTGCGCACGTTGGAAGCGACAAAAAGCGCCACATCGACGGGCAGGATGACGTGTTCGCTCTCCGCTTTTTTCTGTAGAATTGCGACCTTCGTTTCCAGATCGGGTGGCTGAATATCGGCAATTAGGCCCCACTCGAAGCGATTGCGCAGGCGATCTTCAATCTCGGCCAGCTCTTTCGGCGGTCGATCGCTGGCGATGACAATCTGCTTCATGCTTTCGTGCAGCGCGTTGAAGGTATGAAAGAACTCTTCCTGGGTGCGCTCCTTCTGCGCCAGGAACTGGATGTCGTCGATCAGCAGCACATCCACGGAGCGATACTTGTCGCGGAAACTGGACATGCGGTCGTAGCGTAGAGAGTTGATCATCTCGTTGGTAAACTTTTCGCTCGACACGTAGCAGATGGAAGCCTGCGGCTGATGCCGTTTCACTTCATGGCCGATGGCATGCATCAAATGCGTTTTGCCGTTGCCGACCGAACCGTAGAGAAACAGCGGGTTGTAGGCCTTGGAGGGGCGTTCGGCGACGGCCTCGGCGGCGGCGCGGGCAAATTGATTTCCGTTGCCAATCACAAAAGCGTCGAAGGTATATTTGGGGTTGAGTTGGGCAGCGGTGTCCCAGTCGAAGCGCGACTGCTGCGGCGTGGCGGCCGCACTGTTGTAACGATTGCGCGTCGGACTGGAGGAGCGTGCCGGCTGCGGCGCAAAGCCACCATCCTGACGCACGCGAGGCGGTGGGGCCTCTTCCTCGAGCGCCTCGAAGGAAACCTCGTCGACCTCCAGACCAAGTTGGTCCACGGCTTCAAGGATGTGATCGTTATACCGTTCGCCGATGTGTTCAAACTCGCGGGTGGGCACGGTGACGACCAGGACCCGGCCGTCAATGCGGCTAAAGCGGGTGGGTTTGAACCAGGTGTCGAAGGACTGGTGATTGATCTTTTTCTCAAGCGCCGTCAGGATGCGAAGCCAGGGATTGATGGTCGAAGAAGCTGTAGCGGGAAATGACATGCTATTTTCACTTTCAACGTTGCGGCGCGACTGCCGATGCAAACTGGAAATTTGCATCGGAGCTTGCTCTTTCGAAGCTAAACAATACGGCAAATTTCATGTTCATGCGACGAACCTGAAATTTCCAAAGGTCGTGAGAAATGTTGGCTACAGTTTGTCCGATACTCGCTGGAAAGTGGTCGGCCTAGGGCGGTCGGAGCACAGGAAACGGGTTATTCGGATGACGCTAGCGAAGCCGATACTAGCACATTCAAGTGCCGGTAGGCAGCAGTGTTTTCGACACAAATTCATTTCTTTTCGAAACTGCACCAAGGGTGGTGAAAGGGCATGTTGAATGCCGGAATTGAGTTGACAGAAGGAAATTTTCTCCGGCGAAATACAGTCGGCGCGCACCTGATTTTCGATGTACCAGCGCATCACGAAGTTGTACGATTACCCGCGCCTTTTCGACGGAGCGTGCATAGATAGAATAGCGAACCTGCGACAGCCAGGATAGTGCCGAAAAGAATCGCCGGTAACTTTGGGGTAATGCGATCGGCACGGGCCGCGAAGATAGTAAAGAAAATCAACAAGGTGGGTGCAATGCCAATCGCCACCGCGCCGAAGCGACCGAAGGGCACGCGGAAGGGTCGAATGAGCGAAGGTTCTCGCCAGCGTAAAACCGCGAGCGCAACAAATTCCAGAACCAAGCTCAATCCGTACAGCAGGATATCGAGTTCGAGCAGCGGAGTCAGATTGAGTCCCAGCGCCAGCGCCCAGGCGCAGGCGCACGCCAGGACGGCCACCCAGGGAACGCCATTGGCCATGCGGCGCTCCAGCACTTTGGGCAACAAGCCGTCGCCGGCCATGGCGGCGGGGACGCGCGCGTAGGAAAGCATAAGTGCGTTGAACATGGCAATGCCGGTCAGTGCGCCGCCGGCAACCACGGCGATGGCGAGCCACGACGCGAAGCGTGGACCGACATGGGTCGCCAACATCCGCGCCGCGGCAACCCAGGAGCCGGTGACAAACATGGATGCCGGAATTCCGGTGAGCGCAACCACGGCGATGGGCAGCACATAACTGGTCGCGACCAGCAGAACAGAAGCCAGCATGGAGCGAATGTAATTGCGCTGCGGATCTTCCACCTCCGCTGCAATGGTGGAGGCGTTGTCCCATCCCATGTAATTCCACACGACGAAGAGGAGTGCGGTGACGAGACTGCCGTGAGGTGTTCGCGCCATGCTGACGTGTTGCACCGGGTCGCTGGCGAGATGGAGCAGGCCACTTCTCCAAATTCCGAGGCCGACGATGCCAAGAAACGGCGTTAGTAACAATGCCAGCATCCACAGCGAACCCTGGCCGACGGAATTGGCGCCGCGTAAATTCCACGCAACGCAGACCACCACCACGGCCAGCGACCAGGCCACGCCGCGATGGCCAGCCGTCAGTGCGGGCTGCAGTTGCCCGAGGTAGGCGACGGCGAGGGCGGGGTAGATGGCCATGTCGAAGATGCTGGCGGAAAGCGACAGCCATGCCTCTTGAAATCCCCAGAAGCGGCCGAGAGCGCGGCTGACCCAGATGTAGAAGCCGCCATCTTCGGGAAGCGCGCTGGCCAGCTCCCCTACCATCAGAGCGGTGGGCAGACTCCATATCAAGGGGACGATGCAGAGCAGGAGCAAAGCGCGGGCATATCCTGCCTGGCCGACGATATCTTCCAGTCCGTACGGGCCGCCAGACACCATAAAGTAGGTGGCCGCGACCAGCGGAAGCAGCCGCAGCAGCCGCACGGATCGCGGAGCTCTCCATGCAGCGTGCATGAGCGCGAATTGTGAACGCGTGTCGACTTTTGGTGGCCTGCGGAGCAGAAATGGTCTTGCATGAGCGTAGCAAAGAGAATGCGTGCCGCGAAATACGACTCTGAAAGCCGGCCAAAAATGCGCCGAAGACCTGCCCTGATGTGGAGAGGACGGGTCATTCAGCGGTGCACAGTCTACGTGGAGGGTCGCAGATCCGAACGAGCTATGCCAGATCGAACGGTGTATCGGCCACCTGGCCGGTCATCAGGTCGTGCGCGGTAACATGCCAGCGGCCCTTGGGATCGTTGACAGCGAAGGGAATGCGCTCCGTGTAGGGCGCTGCACGCACCAATACATTGCGGGAATACAGCGCGTAGATATTCCCGGAGGGTGTTTTGAATTCAAAGTGCACGCTGCGGACGGTACCCTCTGGAACCGGGCTGTCGTCGGTCAAAGTGATTTCCACCATGTCACCGGCTCGCGCGCCGGAGGCGACCGCGACATGCAGTGCGGGGAGCGGTTGCGGAGAGCGGGTAAAGACCAGCGGACTCCACGGATCAAGGATGGTTTTCAAAGTGCGAATCTTGCCCAGGTCCTTGCGTCCGCGCACGTCGTAGGTCTGGCTTTCCGTAGGCCATTCGAGGGTGATTTCAGCTTCTTTTTCCAGCAGAGAATTGTCGATGTCTTCAACCAGCGCCGGATCGATGACCGGGGCCGAGCCGCTGGCGGCCAGCTTGGGATAGCTGGCCCAACCGCCGTTGTCCGCTTGAGGATTTCGGAAGATGGCAACCTGCTCGCACGCGCCGTTGGAGAAGGTCACAACCTCCGTTCCGGGCAGACGCTTTCCGTCCGCGCCCAACACGCGCACGGGTGGCTGGATCTGTGCTCCGGCGAGGATGCTTTCCAGAATTTCCGGAAGGCTGGAGTTGGAGTTGGGCTGCAAGCGCAGATAGGCGTAGTCGGCGATTTCCATGTTGAGAAAGATGGCGCGGCCGGAGCCGAACTGGTTCACGATGACCATGGGCACTTCGCCGCTGCGCGCCAACGCCTTGCCTGTGGTGGCGATGACGGTAGCATCGCCGGGTCGGATCTGGTGCAGTTCCTTGCCCTGTAAATTCAGCGTGCCTTCATTTGCAACTCCCTGGACGGATTTCGCAGAGGTCTGGGTTGCGCCGTGGGCGATGCCGAAGACATCGTTCAGTTGGCCGGGTCCGATGTCGCGTCCGACCCCGTTTAGTTCCGCCACCCGATAATCGGCGATCAGCGTGCCGCCATTTTCAACGAAGGCGCGAATCTGCGCAGCTTCCTTGGGACTGACGGCGATGGATTGCGGCAGGATGAAAACCTTGTATTCCCCCGCATTCAGAATTCCAGACTCCAGCTGTTTTCCGCCGACAAAATTGTACTGGAGCGAAATGTCTTCGATCAGTTTGGTCCAACTGTTGCGGACGGCGATGCTGAGGCTGTCGCTGTAGCTGCCGCTTTTCAGCATCCATTCGCGCGCATGTTTCAAATTGTCGAGCAACCAGTGGATCTGGATGGATGGCTGGGAGTAATGAATGGCAATCGGGGCAGGTTGGCGCGGGCAGTTGATCATCAGCTTGCCGATGCCACCGCGCACTTCCCGCAGCGTGTCTGAAAAAGTATCGGCTGCGGGTGTCAGCTTGCCGGTGCTCTGGTCGATGAAGTCGACGCCGGTTTCATTGTCGTCCCACAGGATGGCGCCGTTGTGGGCGTGGAACAGTCCCCACCAGATGGGGACATTGAGCCGTTTGTGCGCGATGAGGTCTTGCGCCGTCACCGGCTTGCCGGGCGTAAATCTGGAGCCGCGCGTTTGCAGCATGATGACATCCGGCTTCAGGGATCGGATGACTTCCACGCAGCCGCCGATGTTATAGGGCTCGATCACATCGACGGCACGCACCACCTGCTCGTAGTTGTACCAGCCGAAGGCGAAGGGAGCCTGACCGCCTTCGGTGCCGCACAGCGCATGCGGGTCTTCCGCTCTACACACATCGCCAGCGCGCTTCACGGCGTCGGCAAAAGTCTCATCCATAAAATTGCGGAAGACACACCAACCGGAAACGTTCCAGTTTTTTGTGGAATTGATTTCCTCCAGTTCCTTGTAATACCGCTGGATCAACGCGGCGACCTGAGACCAGTTCTTGAAGGTGGTCGGACGATTCGGGGCGTTCCACGGGCCCATGCCGCCCCAGCGCGTGTTCGCCTGGTTGAGCGGCCCCATCTTTTTCTCCAGCGATGCGTCGTCGAGCACCGGAACGGAGAGAGATTCCCGCACCAAACCGACGACCGGCGCAAATCCATCCTCGGCGCTCGATCCGCCGCCGCGCGGCTCCGGGAAATCCGTTCCCCAGTCCTTGTTGAACTGGGCAATGGTCCCATATCTCGCAATCAGGCCGGCTACGCCGATCGAAGCGAACGCCTTGTCTGTGGTGGTGTTGGTAAGGTCGGCAACGGTTTCGACGGCATGGGAATGCGCGGCCCCGGCACCGCTTTGGCGCTGAAGATATTCCGTAAACTTTTCGGCACAGAATTTGGAGTGGCAAAAATCGTTGGGGCTAATCTGGTCGCCCTGTCCCAATTCATCGGCAATGTTGTAGAAGAGCGGGCGGAAGGCGCGGCGCTCGCGGACGTAGCGCGTCAAATGCTCACGGACATACCTGTCGGTCTCAGGATCGTTGACGCAGGGATGGCGGACCCATAGATCCAGGTTCTCGCGATCCATGCTGACCTTCGTCAGCAGGCCTCGCCATTCCGGCTGGTCCTTGTGATAGATAGAGAAGACCTCCCATGCCATTTGTTCCACGTAGAAATTGAAATTGTTATCCAGGACTGGCGGGAAATCATCGTTGACGTAAGCGATGGTGGAGTCGATGCCGACCTGTCGCAGCAGGCCGTAGTAGCCGTCTTTGTAATGGGACCAGATGATGTTGTGATAGTCGTCCCACGGGACCCACTGCGGTGAGAGCAGAAACTTCGCGCCTGCTGCCTGGATGACGCCATTGATCTTGACGCGAATCCAATTCACATACGTCAGGCCGAATCTCAAATTGAAGGAAAATGGGAGCGCTACCGTCGTCGGCCCGGATGCGGGAAGCGTGACCTGCACCGCCACGCGTCCGAAGCTATCTGTCCATTGCACCTGCACAGGACTGGTGATGGGAGAAAGAAAGTGCAGGGTCCCGTTGATCACCCCGTCCTGGTCATATAATTCCCGGTCGAGCGTAATACGACCCAGAACAGCGGAGTCTGCCCCGGTAATGTCGGCCTCGGTGGAAACTGGACCCTGGGCAAATCCCATCAGGGCGGGAGTGAGCGCGAAAGAGACGACGGCGGAGCGGAGAAATCCCCTGCGGCTGGGATCGTAGGAATTGGACATGGCAAATCTCCTGAAGATGATTGTCACGGGACCTGACGCACACGATATGGGTACAGTTTTCGATCCGGAAAGCTGACACCTGAAAACAATAATATTATCTCGAAAGTTACGGATAGCGTCGGATTCTTTGCTTGCCAACGCCCAGGACAACAACCGACATCAATCGACCGATGGCTAGCGGATTTTCTCCAGCAGCACAGTCCAGATCAGGCTGGATGGCATCAAGTTGTTGGCGGTGACAAGCCAGCGGCCCTTGGGATCGTTGACAGCGAAGAGAATGCCAAGTGGGCACAGTATAGAGAGAAGGGCATATACAGGACAGGGCCCTTAAAGCGCAGCGAGGATGGCGATTTGCGACAGCAACAGGCTGCACATGTCCACAGGAAGTTGATTTGGATGGAATGCGGCGAGCGAAAATCCGCGAATTGCATCTAAAGTCTCGGGTGCGTATCAATCCTGTTTCGTAGGAAGTCGGATGGTTTCCAGTCTCAAGGTCGCGCTGGCGGTGCTCGCGGGTGCCATCGTCGTGGCCTGCGCGGTGGGATGGTATTGGATGCGCAATCCTGATCGCTATCTTCCCCTGGCGATGGCGGAAGCGCAGAAGAGAACCGGACTGCAGATCGCCGTCCGGCACGTCGAGATTCGCTATTTCCCCTTACGAGTGCGTGTGTATGGGCTGGAAATAAAAAATCCAAAACCGTTTCCGGCGGGGGATTTTCTGAAGGCGCCGATGCTGGAAGCGTCGGTGGAATGGATGCCCCTGCTGCAAGGAAAGATCGTGATCCGTTCGCTGGTGCTGAACCAGCCGGAGATCGATTTCATCTCCGATCCCGACGGGCTGTGGAACTTTCAAAATCCTGCCGGGCCAAAAGAACAACCGAAGCGTTTTTCCGCGGGTTCGATTGCCTCCCTGACCGTCAAGAACGGCGTGCTGCTCGGCTCAAACCTGATCGACCCGTCGGACCGGCCGGGACCGACCATTTTAGAGTTGCGGGATCTCTCCGGCGAACTGAGGCAGATTCATTTTCATCCGCACGGACAGGGTGCTCCGCTGAACGCAATCCAGGGTCGGCTGGCGGCGGCGACAGCTAGCTTTGGGCTCATCCACACTCATGACCTCCGTTCGGACGTCCGCATCCTGCCGCTGGAGTTGACATTCAAGAATTTTGAAGCCAAAACATATCGCGGAAAAGCCAACGGGGATTTGAGCCTTAATTTTCAGGGTAAGAAAACGACATTCCAGGCAAAGATGCAGATCAGCGGTATTGGCATGCCTTATTTGTTGGCGGAGTTTTCCCCGGGACCTCCAAAAATGACGGGCATGATGGATGGGAAGCTGAATGCAGCCGGAGAGATCGCCCACACTTCCAATCCGCTGGCGGGCATGTACGGAAACGGGACCGTTACGGTGCGGCAGGGGCAACTTCCGGGCATAAACCAAAACGTGAGCATGAAGCAGATGGAGCGATTCCGCACGTCAGCTGCGGCTGGATTGCCGCCTTCGGCATTCTCCACGTTTGAGGGCGACATGGAGCTGAAAAACCAGCGCATGTACAACCGGCGCATAGGCGTGGATTTTTACGGTATCGACGTGGACGGGACTGGAAGCATGTCGCTGACGGGAGGGCCGGTCGAGTATCGAGGGAGCGCGACCATTGAGAAAAAGCAGGGATTTTTCACGAATACCTTTGCGCGCTGGTTCAAAGGGGCCAAGGAAAAAGACGGGCGCCTGATGTTTCCGATCCGGCTGACCGGCACGTTGGCGCACCCACAATTTGCTGTTGTCCATTAAAGCTAAAGCGGGCTGGAAAAATTCGATGACGACATCTGCCTGGCGGCGGCGTTTGCATCCAACCGGTTAGCACATGGCGAGGGGCGTTCGCCGCAAGGGAGACAGAATGTTAATTATTTTGATCGTTCTACTTTTAGTGGTTGCATTTGGCGGATATCGTATGGGGCCGGGAGTTGGCTACTATGGCGGTGGCGGGCTCGGGCTGATTTTGCTGATCGTGATCATCCTGCTGCTATTGCGAGTGATCTGAGCGAGAAAAACAAAAAGGAAATTGGCAGGAATCTGCGTGGGCTCCCACAGGCCGACGCGGTTCCCGCCTTTTTCGTGCTCAAAGAGTTTACCTATTAAAGATTGAGGTAAATGTATCTCTGGCGCGTGATACATTTTCGCCGTCATGTGGAAGCGATTGGCAGTGTTGATTGGTGCCGCAGTGTTGTTGGTTGCCGCGATCATCCTACGTGTAGTGTCTCCAGCAGGGCTTCACCACGGTTGGCCTTTTGAATGATCTGGTCTGCGGATTTTGTCCAGACGAAAGGTTTTGGCGTTTGGTTATTGTGGCGGATTCAATCGGCGATGGCGCGTTCCAGTTCAGCGACACTTTGGAAGGCTCCTCTACGGATGCGCCGGTCGGCGATGTCCCTGAACCAGCGTTCAACCAGATTGAGCCAGGAGGAGGAAGTGGGAAGGAAGTGGAAGCGGAAGCGGGGATGCTTTTTCAGCCAGGCGCGGACTTGCTGACGATGCCGTGCGACATTCTGATTCCGGCGGCGACAGAGAACGTGATCACCAGCCACAACGCAGCGAAGATTTCGGCGCGGATTGTGTGCGAGGGGGCGAACGGGCCGACGACGGCGTTTGCGGATGACATCCTGGGAGAGAAGGGCGTGTTCATTATCCCCGACATTCTGGCGAATGCGGGGGGCGTGACGGCTTCGTACTTTGAGTGGTGCAGGGATATTTCTGGAAGGAAGAAGTGGTGAATGAGCGGCTGGAGGAGATCCTGGTAAAGAGCTTTGAGCATGTGATCCACTATCGGCTGACGCATGGAGTGAACAACCGAATTGCGGCATACATGCTGGCGATGGACCGAGTGGCGGGAGTGATTCGGCAGCGCGGATTTTACGCGTAGAGGGAGACATCGAATTGTTCATCCCACTCAAGCCAACTGAGGGCTTGAATGGGGCACCCTGGCTAG
>JAJZCA010000069.1 GCA_021798735.1 Acidobacteriota bacterium
CGGCAACCGGGCCCCGTCTTTATAATCTGCCCGCATGGTTCGTGCCCTGCAATCACCCCCTGATAACCTTCAGGCCCTTTCCCTAGGTGCTCGCGATAGATGGCGCGAATGTCTGAGCCGCAGATGGTTGAAGACTTCATGCGAAGTAGGACCTGCCCCCAATGGGGCTCAGGCACAGCATACGAACGAAGTTCAGCGGTACTGTTGCCGGGAAGCACGGCTCCCTGCATTTCCGCTCCGCCTTCCAACTGCATGTGGCCTGTCAACGTTTCCTCCTTAATTTTCATGCTGGTGTAATGACTCCATTCTCGTCCCAAAGGTCGTGCCACGATTGATTTTCCTTCCAAAGAAAAACCTGGCCTTTGATCAAGCGGCAACGGCGATCGGCAGCTGCAATTTTTTTCATGTCCTCGGGCGTCAGCGGATCTTCCACCACTGCGCGCAGGTTCGCCGCATAGTTATGTGGATTGACGGAAAATGGAATCACCACCTCACCTCGCTGCACTGCCCACTTGAGACAGACCTCTGCAGCATGGACTTCATGCTCGTCCGCGATCGCGCGGACCACAGGATCGTCGAGCGGAGACGTATCCGATGGTGTTCGGTCTCTCTCCGGACGTCCCGGCGAACCAAGCGGACAGAAGCCGATTGGCTGAATCTGGTTTCCGAGCAGATAGGAAAGAAACTCAGGCTGTTGAAAATGCGGATGCAGTTCCATCTCATTGCATGCGGGGCGAACCTGAGCGTCTTGTAACAGCAGTTCTAGTTTCGGAATGGTCATATTCGACGTTCCGATATGACGCACCAGTCCTTGCTCCACCAATTGCTCCATCGCTCCCCAGGTCTCCATAAACTCCGCGTGGATGTACCCCCGGGCATCGGGGCTGCGAGAATCGACATCGCAGCCGGGGGGATGGAAATTCGGAAACGGCCAGTGAACAAGATAGAGATCGAGATACTCGATCCGGAGATCGCGCAGGGATTGCTTGCAGGACGAGGCGACATCCTTCGCTGCGTGCTTGTCATTCCAGAGCTTGGATGTGATCCAGAAATCCTCGCGCGGTGCGAGTCCGTTCCATATCGACTGCAGCGCTTCCCCAATGAACGCTTCATTGCCGTAGACTGCAGCACAGTCGAACTGACGATATCCGATCCTGGCCGCATCGAGAACTGCGGCGGCAATCTGCTCGCCACTCACATGGTCGGAGCCGAAGGTACCCAGACCCATGACTGGAATTTGTGCGCCATTCGCCAGTGTGCGCTTGGGGACAATTGCTGGATCGACAGCTTTCGGCAACTGGGCCATCATGCTTGCATCCTCAATACTGTTATTGTGCGACAAACCAGTAAGCGCACGTTCTCGTAGACCCGATTCCGAACCTGGGAAGTCTATCGTGAACGGTAAAAAACATGAAACCACGCGAGCCTGGGAAGCATTTAAGGCTCTAATGGACTACCTATTCACCCATGCCACATGTGGCCGCCTGGTCGACATCGGCGGGACGCAATTGTGGGTTGGCCAGCAGGTCGGACGCTGAGGAACACACCGCAGGAACCGCATGGAAATCCTCCCATGCCAGCCGGTAATTTCGAGTTGGCAGATTGTGCGCCGTGGCAAATTGGTTTCGCGCGGCGGCGATCGAATTCACCCACTCCCCAAACGGAAGAAGTTTCTCTCGATAGACCAGGTAGGACATATCCACCGTTCTATCCGGAAGATGATCCTTCACGTCATTCAGTTCGTGCAAGAAACGGCGGCCATTGGCCTCTTCAACGCGCGGAAACCATCGCTCGTCCCAGGTTGCCACGGAATTCTTCAGCACTTCGTTCCGCTGCTGCCAGATCGACGTCGCAGTATCCAGCGCACTATCAACTGCGCTGAGCGCCTCTTTGGGATTTTTCTCCTTGACCCGAGAAGCGGATAGAAGATCTACATCCATCCGATGGATACCGGCAATCATTGTAAGATTCTGGCGGCACAGATCCGCGATTGTCAGATAGACCTGAAGGTTATACCGATTGAACTGCGCCCGCTGGATGTTTTCATGAAGCAGTCCCAATAAAACCTGGTTTTGTTGATCTGCCTGCGATGCCAGAGCAATTCTCCTGAAATTTTCCTTCGACCAGGTTGACGAATAATTCAGGCTTTCATCCGGCACTGGCGGCAACGGGAGCGTCTGATCGTGTGCCGGATGAGGCGGCGTAAAGATTTCGTACGAAGATCCCCAGATTGGCTTTCGCGCTTTCGACTCCATGGGATCCCAGCTTTCATTCCATGATTGAGCCTGCTCGCTCATCAATTGATACACGCGGTCCATGTTGACCACTTCCGTCCCATAGAACAGCGAGTAGAACGTACTCGACAATTCCGGGGAACTCGGCACTCCAGGATGCCAGCCTGCAGCCACTCCCGCAACATACCCAAGCCAAAAGGCCTCCGGATTCACGCCTTCGTCTGACCAACCGGCATCCACCTCACCGATAACGCTGGTATTCACACGCGACGAATCGAAGGAGATTTTTTTCATGATGTCGTCTACCCGTGGAAGACCCGGATTGTCTTCGAATTCATCGCTCGATGCACCGTGCAGTCGCTTACTTTGGGGAAGGATAAAGTAGTCGGGGAACATTTTCTCTTCGCCCTCGGTCGAAGTGAAAATCATTTGCCGAATGCCGCGTTGATGGAATGCTCTGTCATACGTTGGACCATAGACTTCGCCATTGATAAGATACGGCGGCAAGGATGAGAGGTCGCTTGGCTTCATCGGATACTCGCCCCAGAAAATCACACTTCGTCCGCGATCATGCAAGTAACTGCCCGTCTTGTCGACAAAGTGTGCGAACACCTTTCCAACCGAACCTAACTGTTTTGCCAAATCCGCTTCGTTGCACTGCGAATTATGTGCAAGGCCTAGATAATAAGGTTCATCGGTCGAAAGGTAAAAATACTTTACTCCCTTATTGGCATCGAGCAAGTCCTGATACATGCCTTCCAGCAGCCTGTAAGAAGCTGGGTTGGTTGAGCAAAGCTCATAGTTGCTTTCAGGATATTCCCGTAGCTTTGCGTATTCCGGGTGCTTCAGAATGAAGGCGATGTGAGCCGGGCCATCCAGGTACGGGATCAGCTGCACGTGATACCGAAGGCCGTAGTTCGTTAATTCCTGCAGCTCTTCGGGAGTTAAAGCGTAAGGTTCTACAACCGCAGGAGCGCTCTTATATTGGAAATGCCCATTGAGCTTGATCACAAAACCATTGATCTTATAAAACGCGGCTTGTCTCAGATTGCGCTTCAACTCATCCATATGTTCAAGATGATGATTGTCATCCCAGTAGATGTGGCGAAGTTGCATATCCGGCCAATCGACTATGCTTCCTTCCGGAAACCAAAGCGTCCCTTTGTTGCGGCGCAGCAACTGAACCAGCGTCTCGACTCCATAGAACAGTCCAGTGGAAGCGTTTGCCGTGATTGTGATGGCTCCTTGGTGCAAATCGATCCGATACGCCTGCTCCTCCAATGATCCCTTATTGGGATCCACCGCAGTTCCAATGGGCACACTTCCTGGACGAATACGCAGGGAGACAGTGCCTCCCGTGCCGCCGGTGGCGCCGAGTCGCACGTTAAATCTGTTGGCAAGGTCCTCACGCAACGCATCAACCGCAACGTTATCTTTGGCAACGCCTTTGTCGAGTTTCAACTGCCACGTCTGGTTGAAGGTAACGTCGGGCCCATCCAAAGAGACCTTTTGCGGCTCCGGAATGACAGTGTAACCCCGAGCAAATAGCGGAGACACAGTCTGTGCCTGCCCTATAAAACAACACACGCTGGCTACTGACGCGATTATGAAAGCCCTCATCGATATGACCTCGATAAACAATTCTGAAGTATATAGCCCTACATAGTCACGAGTAGTCTCGCCATTGCGACTGTCGCTTCATGCGAGTGGATTACTGTCCTGTGGATGGCGTGTGGAGAAGCGGTGCGCATCTCCACACGCCATCCACCTACCAAAGGAGCTTCGATGCAAGCTGAAGTTGCCGTCTTGTCTGCGCCACGGTGGATTGTATCTGGCCAAACGCCGACCCGGCGTTCGCACAGGCGTTTGGATTCGCGAAGTTCACCTGATTAAAGGTATTGAAGCTCTCTGCTCTGAACTGGAGCCTGAATGTCTGCGGCAATACAAAGTCCTTCAAAACCGAAGCATTCTTGTTCGCGTAAGCAGGCCCAATGATCATACCTTTGCTGGAGTTGCCGTAGGTTCCGCGCGGCTCATTGCTTGGGTGCTGCATTTTGGATAGGTAAAATGTTAACCCGAGGCGCATGTTTGTCAAGAAAAAACAGCCAGTCGAACTTTCCCTCTGAATTGCCGCCGAATAAAAACGCGGGATAGCGAAAGCGTTTTATCTGGTGGTGCACGAATGGACGCAGAGAAAGCAATTGAGCTGATCAGATTCGGAGCGTTCTCGCCGTCTGGCGGCAGGGACTCTATGGCTGGATCATGACCTGACTTGCCGACTGCTTTGCCGGCATATATTTGTCAAACCATTGGATGGCTCTCTCCAACACATCGCGTTCATCGTTGGGATTTGAAAATCCGTGGCCCTCGTTTGGATAGACGACTAACTTTACCGGAACATGCATAGTATTAAGTGCATGCCACATTTCAAAGGACTGGGGTGCCGGGCATTCGCCGTCGCGGTCGCCCACCACAATCAGCATTGGCGTTTTTGCATTCTTGATAAAATTGATCGCCGAACTCTTCGCGTACACAGCAGGATCGTCATATACGCTGGCGCCAAAGAAAGGAATCATCCACTGGTCGATGGAATTCTCGCCGTAATAGCTTTTCCAGTCGGAAATACCTGCACCGGCGACCGCGGCACGGAAGCGATGCGTCTGGGTAACAGCAAACATCGTCATAAAACCGCCATAACTCCAGCCGGTAATGCCAATACGGTCGGAGTCAATAGGCAGTTTCTTTGTCACCACGTCGACACCGGCGAGCAGATCTCGCAGGTCCCCATAGCCGAAGTCCTTGCGATTGGCAGCCGTAAATGCTTCTCCCTCGCCATAGCTTCCACGTGGGTTTGGCATCAACATGAAATAGTTCAGCGTGGAAAAAGCAATCGGAGGATTGTAGCTCGCGATCGGCCAATGAGGCAGCATCTGGTTCGCTGGTCCTCCGTGCACCCACAGAATGAGTGGATATTTTTTCGTTGGATCGTAATTCTTCGGATAGATCAACCAGCCTTGCACGCGGAAACCTTCATTGCTCCAGGTCACACTTTCAGTCCGACCCCAGTCGCGCTGCAATACATCGTTCAAGTGTGTGACCTGGGAGGGTTTGCTTAGGTGCCCAGCCCACACTTCCGGCGGCTCGTTGAAGCTGGATTTGATGAATGCCGAAACCGGGTCTGTGCCCGCGTTCTTCGATAAAGACAAACTTAGCTGCCGAGCCCCATCTTCTATTGTTGCCGGAAACGTCACACGCGCGGATTTGTCCTCGAATCCCGTCGCAGGGTCAATCACACTGAAGCGGGTTTCCCCATCGACAACCTCGGTGAATCCAAGATGATGATTGTCAATCCAGTGCGGCCATGCCGGGCTCGACTTGCGACCGGGCGTCAAATCTCTGGCTTCGCCGCCGGCAGAAGCAATCATGTAGATATCGCCGCCGGTTTCACCGTAATCGCTCATCAAGCCACCGATGAAGGCAATATTGTGTCCATCAGGAGACCAGCGGGGCACGGCAATCTGCATCTTTGGTTTCAGGATGGATTGCGGTGTACCATTCGTGATCGCCTGAACATACAACTGCGCCACCCACCAATTGTCTTCTCCTGGCGGCGCGGCGGCGACATACGCCAAATCTTTCGAGTTTGGCGACCAGTCATAGTCATAGATGTGCAAACTCGATGGCGTTACCTGGGTGACTTGCGCCGTTCCCGGCCTTGCTGCCGAAACATCGATGACCGCGATCCTCTGGATCTCCGCCATGGTTTGCGCACTGATAACGCCGACAGATGGTTTCATGGCGGCAAGTGCACCGGGTGGGCGAGTGGCATTTTCCACAAATAGAAAACCGATCCGCTTGCCGTCCGGCGACCATGTGACGTCGTGGATATACCCCTTTAACAGGGTCAACTGCCGCGGAGCGGTCAATCTGATCGAGTCTTCGGAAGGATTCAAATTCACAGCAGAAAGAAATACCTGCTGCAGACCGGGTGTCGCGCAGTCAGAAACAAATGCAATCTGTCTGCTGTCGGGCGACCATGCGACGTTGCTCTCGCTGCATTTTTGTTCGGCTTGCGGATTTGCATTTGGGATTGAAATAACTTGCGTCGACACGTCCGTGCTATCCAGCAGTCGGAGACTAACGCGGTTTCCCGCATTTTCCATGGGCGCAACCCAGGCAACGATACGTCCGTCAGGAGATATCGCCGCCTGACGCGGCATGCGGGTACGACTGAGTTCCTGCAGCAGTTTTGTGATAACCCGTTGCTGCGTCGCGCCGGAATCCCTCGAAACTGATGGTGCCGCAAGTGCTACTGGGAACATGTACGCCAACACGGCGCAACTTATTCCCGCGATGGCAAAGAATCGAAACGGATACGCGCGAAATTTAGACGTCATCGAGCGTTATGCTATCACCTCAGCAGCGCTGAGGTGATAGCTGACCCTTCGTTGAACTTCACGGCGCGGAGGCGATCTTGAACCTTTGGCTCAGCTTCCCAATCCACGCTGATGATTGGAACAGTGCTTCCGTTCTCGATGCGCATTAAGTGGACGCTCGCTTCTTGGCCCATCATTCTGGCGACGTCTGCTAAGTATTGGGATAGACGCGACATGGGGATGGTATCCGGCGTGAAGGCATCAATCTCGAATCGGTATTCACGCGGTTTCCGTGGCATTTCTCTACCTCCAGATAGTAAACTTCAGGTAGGACGTCTGTATGCGGTGTTGATAGCGCCGAGAACGCACGATTGAAGAAGAAGCCGTCATCAAATCCGCCCGAGTAGGCTGCAAAACCACAGTCACATCCGGACAAACCGGAGGACCTTACTTCCTCATCCGCAGATGGTAATTACTATGCCCGCCTGGCAACTTGTTCTAATATCGACGTGACCATCGGCTGACCGCGTTGCTTCGACCATAGCGGAAAGAATACGCGTTCGGATAGTCCTGAAAGTGTTATTTGCTGTGCAAGTGATATACCCCTCCGTATCTGGGTCGAGGGTGCTTGAGTCGTGTTCGCTCACATCGTCCGTATCTCGAGATGGTCACGCTGTAACTAAGTCGGCGACGCCGATGCCATTTACGTTTTTCGAATCCGGCGTGCGACGCCTGCGGTTCCCGCATCGCCATTCCGAACCGCACCGCCATTTAGAATCGTCTCTGCATGACCACCCGCGTACGATCGCACGCAAAAATCAATCTTGGCCTGGCCATCGGTCCGTCGCGGCCAGATGGCTTCCATGCCCTGACAACCATCTACCAGACCCTCGCCATTCATGATTTTGTCGAAGTCTCCGCAGTCAAGCTGCCCGGCAACACACCCAGCGAAATCTTCCTCAGATGCACGGAAAAATTTGTTCCCTGCGACGACCGCAATACCTGCTGGAAGATCGTCGAGCGGGCGCTGCAGCGGCTGAACATCTCCGCCAAGGTGACCATCCATATCGACAAGCGCCTCCCGGTTCAAGGCGGTCTGGGAGCGGGATCCGCCAATGCCGTCGCCGCCCTGATTGGCCTGGAAAAGGAACTCGGCATCGCCCTGCCCGCGGAAGAAAACCTGCAGATTGCCGCCGAAACCGGCTCCGACGTTCCCTTGTTTCTGATTGGCGGCACGGTGCTTGGACAGGGACGTGGGGAGCAAGTTTCTTCCTTGCCTGACCTGCCGGAAACCTACTGTGTGCTGGCGGTTCCCGATGTACGCGTCTCGACGCCACAGGCTTTTCGCGAATGGGATCGACTTCTCGCGGAACCATCGCCCGCGCAAATACTTGGCGAGACCCCTGAAAACGAATTGACCCACAGCCACGCTTCCGATAGGCTGGAACAGTTGGGTCGTACGTGGGGTGCCGCTTTGTCCGCTCCCCAGCAAGTTCGTACGAACGCCACCGGTGTCTTTCCTGCTGCACATGGGAAAGACCGGGCCGAGAATCTTCTTCTCGAGCTTGTCCGCGCCGGGATCGTGAACGACTTCGAACAAGTCGTCTTCACACAGTATCCCTCTCTGCGCGGCATCCTCGAAACGCTGAAGCAAAATTCTCCAAACGGAAGCCCTGCCATCTATGCGGCACTTTCTGGCTCTGGTTCGGCGCTGTTCGGTTTGTATCGGACCGCGGTGGACGCTCGGGCGGCGGTCGAACGACTGGAAGCACAAGGGATCGCAACGTACGAAACCAGGACGGTTGGCCGACAGGAATACTGGCGCACCATGATCGAGAATGGGGTCAGTGGCGGCCAGGAACGTTGGGCGATCGACTAACGGTAGGTCAAGTGCCTTTGGAGCACTCGGTCTAGGTTCGAATCCTAGTCGCCCAGCCAGTTTTATTTGCGATTTGCATGTGATCTACGTATTTTGTTGCATTTTTAGTACGGTTTTCTCTCTTGATGCGTCGCAGAAACGATCACCTTCTGTGGCAATCTTTCCCGGGTCCTGGCAGCTTCTCAACAATGAGTTGCCCCGGTCCAAAGTTTGCAGTTCGGTACACCAACGCTAACCAGCTTGGGAGGTCCAGACAACGATGACGAGTGCGGGCGGAGATGGAAACGTGGACGGAAATACAACCCTGACGGTGGATGCGGAAGCACCCTCCACAACAGGAGCGATCGCTGTGAGCGGCGATGCGGATCTTACGGGTTCGCCGGCAAAGGCCGCCGCAGGGAAGAAACGCGCCAAGTCCTACAGCGAGGACAAGCGGTTCAAGATTTTCAGCGGTACGTCCAACCTGCCGCTGGCGGAAGAGATTTGCAAGTTTGTCGGTGTGCCGCTGGGCGAAGTACGACTGCAGCGGTTCTCCGACGGAGAAGTGTACTTTCAGCTTTTGGAAAACGTTCGCGGGGCCGACGTTTTTGTGGTGCAGCCAACCTGCTATCCCGTCGATCAGCATTTGCTGGAGCTGCTGATTATGATCGACGCGTTGAAGCGGGCCTCCGCACGCCGCATCACCGTAGTGGTTCCGTATTACGGCTACGCACGGCAGGATCGCAAAGACCGTCCGCGGGTGGCGATTTCCTCCAAGCTGGTTGCGGACTTGTTGACGACTGCGGGAGCGAATCGAGCCTTGCTGGTCGATTTGCATGCGGCACAGATTCAAGGTTTTTTCAATATTCCGGTGGACCACTTGTTCGCGAGCCCTGTGCTGGTGGGTCATTTCCGGGATTTGAATCTGCCTGACCTCACGGTGGTTTCGCCGGATGCGGGCGGCGTCGAACGTGCTCGTTTCTTCGCGCAGAAGATGGAAGCTCCGCTGGCCATTGTGGACAAGCGGCGCACGGACCTGAATGTTTCAGAAGTAATGCATGTGATTGGCGATGTGCAGGACAGGACCTGCCTGATCCTTGACGATATTGTCGATACGGCCGGCACCCTGATCAAGACCGTGGATGCATTGCTGGAAGTGGGCGCGAAAAAAGTGTATGCCTGCGCCACCCATGCCGTGCTTTCCGGTCGAGCGATTGAACGGATTGTGGACTCCCGGCTGGAACAGCTGGTGGTCACGAATACCATTCCGCTGCGGGAAGAAGCCCTGCATGCGTCAAAGATTAAAGTGCTGTCGATTGCAGGCCTGATAGGACGCGCGATTGAGAGCATCCATATGGAGACCAGCGTTAGCAGCTTGTTTAACTAACGTAACTCCCAGGTCTCAGAAGCGAGACCTGGGGTACCCGCTCCGCAGCGATGCGGGCAAAATCAGTGTGGCCGGGCAAGATTTGTCGGGGTCACGAGAAGGGAGCGGCGCAACCCGCCGTGCCCGAAGGTCAATAGAAGGGAAACAGGAAAAACATGAGCGCACCTGAAGTTGTTACAGCCACGCCCCGCGAGGGAAAATTCACAAAAAATGTCGCCCGCCGCGTACGCGTCGCCGGCAGCATTCCAGCCGTGGTCTACGGGGCCCAGCAGCCTTCCGTGGCCGTCACCGTCGACCCCAAACAGATTCGCCGGATTCTGCATTCCGAGTCCGGCCACAATACGATTTTCGATCTTGATGTTTCCGGTTCCGTCGCCAAGGTCATGGTCGTCGACTGGCAAAACGATCCGATCAAGGGCAATTTGATCCACATCGACATGAAGCGGATCGCGATGGATAAGACCATGCGCGTGGAAGTGCCAATCCAATTGCAGGGTATTCCAATCGGCGTAAAGACACAGGGCGGCATTCTCGATCAGGTGCTGCGCGAGATCGAGATCGAGTGTTTACCGGCGGACATTCCAACACACATTGACGTAGATGTCAGCGAACTGGCGTTCGGCATGGTCATTCGCGTGGTCGATCTGCCTCACAATGAAAAGCTGACGTTCATCACCGACGAAGATACGACGGTTGCCCACATCACCGCGGTGCGTGAAGAAGTGGTAGCGACGCCGGATGCTTTGGCGGCTGCGGTTCCAGCCGAGCCGGAAGTAGCCAAGAAAGGGAAACAGGAGACTCCTGATGCTGGCGAAGACGTTAAGAAAGACGCCAAAAAGTAGTTTTGGGAACTCATGGAACCTTCTGGCGGCATAAGTTCGAACTTGAATTCTGGCGGCGATTCGGACGTGACCCTGATTGTCGGGCTAGGAAATCCAGGAATCGAGTATCAGTTTACGCCGCATAACTCGGGGTTTCTGGCGATCGATCGGCTGGCGGAACGGTGTGGCGTGGTGGTCACGAATCGACGCTCGAAGGCATTGACAGCTTCGGCGAGGATTGCAGCCCGGCAAGTACTGCTGGCCAAGCCGGAAACCTACATGAATTTGAGTGGGTTATCGGTGGCGGCGCTGGTAGATGAGTTGGAAATCGATCCACGGCGGCAGTTGATCGTGCTCTATGACGAAGTGGCTCTCCCGCTGGGCAGTATTCGAATCCGTGAGCGTGGAAGCGCGGGTGGCCATAACGGGGTCAAGTCCATTTCGAACGCGCTGGGCACGGAAGAGTGGCTGCGGATTCGAATTGGAGTTGCCCCAGAAGACGCCATGGCGGCGGAAAACGCCCGGCAGCGGCGCAAGGATTATGTTCTTACGCAGTTCCGCAAGCCGGAGCTGGCGGTACTGGACGCAGTTCTGGATGATGTTTCGACGGCGGTTGAGCTGCTTTTAACCGAAGGCGCCAGCGTCGCAATGAACCGGTTTAATCGGCGGGCAACTGCCGACGAGCAAGAGTGAACGAACAGACTGAACAGTAACTGAGCAGCCCTGACGGTTGCGACAGGCACGGCCAACCAAGGCTTTGCCGGAAACGAGAGACGAATGGAACGGAAATACGAAGTCATGTTTATCCTGCGCCCCGACGTCGTGGCGGAAGAAGCAGACAAGCTGATCGCCGGCTTTGAAGCCACCATCACCAAGGGCAATGGCAAGCTGGTATCCAGCGAAAAGCTAGGAAACCGCAAGCTGGCCTACACCGTCCGCAAGTTCAACGAGGGCAACTACAATCTGTTGACCGTCGAAGCCGATGGCAGCCTGGTGGCCGAACTGGAACGCCGCTTGCGCGTCACAGAGCCGGTCATCAAGTTCATCACCGTCCGCATGGACGAGGAAGAAAAGCGCATTAACAAGATCAAGAAGCTGCGCTCGACCAAGATCAAGCAGAGCACGGTGAACGCCCAGGCCGCCCAGACAAACGCCGCAGTATCTGCGTCCCAGGCTGCAGTCGCGCATGCCCCCGCGGCGCAACCGGTAGCTCCGCAGCGCAGCGTGGAAGAGCCGGCCGAAACCGCACAGGTTCCAGAAGCGATCGCATAGCGAAATCGACAGAATGTTTTCGTGGGCGATGCCCATTGCATTTTCAACGCAATACTTTCAGTTCAAGCGCCAGAGACATTCTCTGGCAGACAAGAGAAGGAGTTGTAGCATGGCAGAAGAAAGATCGCAATCGACAACATCGGAAGCGCCCTCCCACTCTGGTACGCGGCCACCGCGCCCGGCCGGCGCTGGCGGCGGCCCCGGCGGACGCAAATTTTTCCGCCGCAAGAAAGTCTGCAAGTTCTGCGTGGAGAAGATCGACGCAATTCCTTACCGCGACGTGCGGCTGCTGCAGGGCTTCGTGGCAGAAAGCGGGAAGATTGTTCCACGCCGCCTGACCGGCGTTTGCACCACCCACCAGCGCCGTGTCACGCGCGCCATCAAACAGGCCCGCAACATCGCTCTGCTGCCATTTGCGCAGCGTCACTAAAACGGATTTACAGTCGGTGAAGCCGGGTGTCGCAACGGAGTCATTCTGAACGGAGCAGAGCGGAGTGAAGAATCCAGAGAACATTCGCAGAAACGTTGCTGCCGTTGTTTTCTGGATTCTTCGCTTCGCTCAGAATGACTCATCTCATTTTTGAATATATCTGTGATCCGCTGTAGTGCTCCACCGGCGGCTGCAAGAAGGTTTTTCTGGAGATTAGGACATGGAAATCATTTTGAAGGAAGACGTCGAGAACCTCGGTCATCGCGGGGATGTCGTGAAAGTGGCGCAAGGCTATGGCCGCAATTTTCTGTTGCCGCGCAACCTGGGCATTGAGGCCACGCCAGGCAACAAAGCGGTCATCGACCAGATGAAGGCATCCTCGGTTCGCCGCTTCGCCAAAGAAAAGGCCGATGCCGAGCTGTTGCTGCAACAGTTTGACAAAGTCGAGCTGAACTTTACCCGCAAGACTGGCGACAACGATCACCTGTTCGGCTCCGTCACCGGGCCGGATATCGCGCAGGCTCTCGAAGCCAAGGGCTTTACGATTGACCGCCGCAAGGTGCAATTGGCAGAACCGCTGAAATCGCTCGGCGAATTTCTTGTGCCTGTCCGCCTGCATCGGGAAGTCACCGCGCACGTCAAGGTGACGATAGAAAAAGAAGCCGACACGGAGTAGTTTCTGCCGCGGAAAATCTGGGTGCCCCACATCTCGCCTTGAGATGTGGGCTGTCTCCTTGCCGTACCTCGCGGGTTGCAGCCGCGACCGAAGGGTGGGAGCACTACCGCCCGACGCGCAGGCGCGACGCCAGCATCTCCGGCAGGCCGGCGCGCTGAATCCGCATCTGCGCCATGCGCACATCGTACGGAACGCGGAAAAATGTGACTCGCGCCGCCTGGTCGTCCCCGGCCGCGTCGTCATAGACCGCAAAAGCGGCTCTCCAATCGCGATCGCGTGGCTGGCCAACAGCACCCGGGTTGATCAGGTATTTTGCGGAGTTGCGCAGATCCAGATTGTAGCTTTCGACAATCCTGTCGTTGCTGTACGCGGGCTTCAACTGGAACCAATCCCCAGCCGCATTCGCGGCAAACCCGCCCTGCACATGCGTGTGGCCGAAGAATGTAATTGGCGTGCGCGCGCGCGCCAGTTGCCCTTCCGCGTCCTCGGCGGAGAGCAGGTATTCGTCCTCATCCAGCAGCGAGCCATGCACGCAGCTCACCTGCAGATC
>JAJZCA010000070.1 GCA_021798735.1 Acidobacteriota bacterium
ATCTTCGGCGGCGACGCGAACGAAGGGAGGTCCCGCGGCGGGAACAAGGACAGGGACAAAATCGCGGGCGAAGACCGAGTCGCTGTTTGAGAAGCCGGCGTTGAAGTCCGCGGTGGCGATGTGCGAAGAGTTGCGGACGACGCATCTTGCGGGCTTGCGGCTGGGGTTGCTGCATGGGCGGCTGAGCGCGGAAGAAAAGGAAGTCGTGATGCGCCGGTTTCAACGCGGGGAATTGGATGTGCTGGTGGCCACAACGGTGATTGAAGTCGGCGTGGACGTGCCCAACGCCACGGTGATGGTGATCGAGCATGCCGAGCGGTTTGGGCTGGCGCAGTTGCATCAGTTGCGCGGTCGCGTGGGGCGCGGCGCGGCGCGGTCGTATTGCATTTTGATGACAGCGGGCTCGTCGCGGCGAGTGACGCCGCAGGCCGACGAACGGCTGGACGCGATGGTGCGCACGCAGGATGGGTTCGAGCTGGCGGAACTGGACCTGGCGCTGCGCGGGCCGGGAGAGTTTTTTGGTACGCGGCAGGCGGGGCTGCCGGATTTTCGCGTGGCCAATCTGCTGCGAGATCGAAAGTTGCTGGAACTGGCGCGGAAGGAAGCGGCGCGATTTGTCGAGCGCGGCGAGAAAGAAATGTCGCGGCCCTCTGTGGAGATTGTGTGGGCGCACCTGAAGGCCCATTGGCAGCGGCATTATGGCCTGGTGGAAGCGGGCTAAGGTCAGCGAAGTGATTGGGTGACTCGTGGATCAGGACTGGAGAACCCAGGTCTCACAGTCGAGACCTGGGGCACCCGGATTCTGCCGATGTGATACCGTGCTGCCATGATTGTTGGAAGCGGCGTGGACATGATTGAAATCGTGCGCATTGAGCAGGTGCTGGCGCGCTACGGAGACCGATTCTGCCAGCGCATCTATCTGCCGGAGGAAATTCGCTATTGCCGCAGCAAGCGAAATGGAGCGGAGAGCTTTGCGGCCCGATTTGCCGCCAAGGAGGCGGCGGCGAAGGCATTAGGTACCGGAATCCAGCAAGGGATCGGCTGGTGCGATATTGAGGTGGTTCGCGCAGCGAACGGGCGACCTTCTTTGCTGTTCCATGGACGCGCTGCCGCGTTCGCCGGGAGATTAGGGGTGCGGAATGCCGTGATTTCACTGAGCCATTCCCGCACCCAGGCGTGGGCGCAAGTTTTATTGGAAGATTAAAGCAGTCGGGACTTCCCATGCCGGGAAGATGTATCGCGGACAGCACAAAGAGCGGCTGGCAACAGCGATTTTTGCAGTTGACGGGGAGAAATCGCATCGATATGCGTTGGCGCCATATCCAAGAGCATCGAGATGTGGGGAATCCTCTGCTATGCTCGACGTATTCAGTCGGACGGTGGGTGCATCGTACCCGTCCGATCAGCCCGCTCTAACCAGGAGAAGCTGTGCCAAATCAGCACGAGGTTCGTTGGTCGCAATTGAAGGTTGGCGTCCTGGTCATTGTGGCTCTTTCGGCGCTGACATTGCTGGTTTCGCTTATGTCGGGAAGTACCGGCGGCATCTTCAGTCGGCACATCGTCGTGCACTCTTTTTTTGTGAACGCTGCCGGCCTGAAGCCGGGTGCTCCGGTAAATCTACAGGGCGTCACCATCGGTTCGGTGAAGAAGATCATTATTGTTCCTGGGCGAGAGCTGACTCCAGTGGAAGCGATTATGAGCCTGGGCCTGAACTACAAGGATGCGCTACACAAAGACACCACGGCATCTCTATCCACGGCGGGTGTGCTGGGAGACACCTTTGTGGACCTGGACAGCTCCCACGCTACAGGGCCGCCGCTGGCCAACGGCGACGAAGTGCCAATACTCCAGACGCCGAGCCTGTCCGATGTGATCGTGTCGAGCCAGAGCACGATTCAGCAGGCGAATGTGATTCTGGCGAAGTTGAATACGATGGCCGATGCGCTGGGTACCAGCAAGGGTTCCCTGGGCATGTTCATTAACAATCCCGACCTCTACAAACACGCGGTCACAACCCTCACACAGTTGCAGGACACGGTTACCGCGATCAACAAAGGCCAAGGAACGCTGGGCAAGCTGGTGGAGGATGACACGCTGTACAATCGCGCCAACGATACCATCACGCGGCTGCAGACCATTGTGGACGAGATCGATTCCGGCAAAGGTACCGTGGGCAAACTGCTGAAGGACGATGCCCTGTACAACAACATGAATAGGACGGCGGCGCAAGCCAACCGGATGATGACACAAATCGACGAAGGCAAGGGCACCCTGGGGATGCTGACGAAGGACCAGGCGTTCCGGAACAAGGTCAGCTTGACGGTTTCCAGTTTACAGTCGATCTTGAAGCGCGCGGATGCAGGCCAGGGAACGATGGGCAAGCTGCTGCACGATCCTTCCTTGTACAACAACAGCGATCAGGCGGTGGTGGAGATGCGGAATCTTCTCCAGGCCGTTCGCGCCAATCCGAAAAAATACCTTGTGATCCGGTTGCACATCTTTTAGCGCGCGTCTGCCTACGACGACAGGACGTCCCTCATGATCTGAAGCCCGCTGATTTTTTTCAAACCGCGTACGGCACACTTCGGCTGCGCTCAGGACGGGCCCCTGAAGTCGTGCCCCGATACAGAGCTGCAGAGCTGGATCGCCGAGTTCCACGTTGCATTGAAAATCCACCTCGTTCGCATCCGCGCAATTCTCATCGGGTTTTCGATCGGCGGTTGGCGACCGTCCGCAACCATGGGGCGCTCGTGTTTTAAAGTTCGCGGCCGGTTGGCACAAACAGGTCAGGGCTTTTACAATTGGAGAGCAAGCAATCCAGACATCAAATTCTGCGTTGGCAGTCCTCTACGTCGCACCCAAGACCAAGAGGTTGAAGGATACACATGAAGTTTTGGAAGTATAGCCGTGTCGCTCTGGCGTTGATTGGTTCAGTGGTCCTGGGGCTGAGCATCACCTGCTGCGGCGTCTACACCACCGGTTACATGTACGTGACGGGAGCGCAGTTCAATCAGATTGGCGCATATAAGATTGACCACGACTTTGGTTACTTGACGCCGGTGACCGGTTCGCCGTTTGCAAACGCCGGCGGAATTCCTATGCAGGCGGCGATCATTCCCGGTGGACGCTTTCTTGCGGTGGTCAGCCAGGGAACGAAGGGCGTTGTCGGATCTGGCAATGTTTCCATCTATACGATCGGCGGCGGTGGTGTCATTGCTTTTCAGCACACCTACTTCACCTCCGGCATCAATCCGGTGGCCCTGGCTCTGGCTCCGGCGGGAAATTATCTGTTTGTTCTGGATCAAGTTGCTCCTCCGGATTACATTAACGGCGTGGACCAGAATGCCGGCCGCGGCGATGTCACGGTCTTTGCCATCGACCCGAGCAGCGGCAAGCTGACGCTGATCACCAACCAGAACACGTTTAACACCAATGGCTCGCAACTGCCGTACTTTACGGTGAATTACAACCCGGTGCAACTGGTGGCCGCCGGCGGTTATTTGTATGTGTTGGATCAGGCGTACAATCCAAACCTGGTCACTCCTCCACCAGCCTGCGTCAAAGCCCCGTCAACCTCCCCATGCGTGACGCCGGATGTTTTCCTGTATGCCATCAACACAACGGACGGTCAGTTGACTCTTACCCAGAACGCGCCGCTGACTCTGGGCATCCAGCCGGGCGCGGCGAGCACCATCGCACTCTCGGCGGGTGGAAAATACGTCTATATTGCGGATAACGCGCTGGGCGCCAACCCCGGACGAATTCTCCCGTTCCAGATAGGCCCAGGAGGCGTGTTGCAGATTCTGGTCGGAGGTCCGACGAACAACGTGCCTCCCATCACTCCTAACGTCCCCAACACTCTCTATCCAGACGCGATCATTTCGAACTCGAACGCACAATTCCTTTATGTTGCGAACTACGGCCCGAATTCGATTTTTCAGCCCAACAGTTCGATCTCGGCCTTCACGATCAGCACCGCAAATGGACAGTTGCAACAGCTTCCCGTTTCTTCCGGAAGCAACCCATTTCCGACGGGATCGGGACCGGTCTGGATGGTGATCGATCCAACCAACCAGTATCTGTATACCGCCGACCACAACAGCAATACGATTACCGGACACATCATGGGCGCTACCAACGGTCAGTTGTCCAATATGTTCAAGGGCACCACATTTCCCACGGTTGGGCAGCCAACCTTCGTAGTGGTGACGAGCCGTACGTACTAAAGAGATGGATGAAGGATTGTTTGGGGCCTCTGCGAGGAGGCCCTTTCCGCTTCTCTCGATGGAGAATCCAGGGGCTGCAATATTCCAAACTGTGCCTGGAGAAACTAATTCGCAATTCGCCGCCTTTTCAGGCGGAGCGCTAGCAGAAAGCCGGTTGGCGCTTTTACAATACAAACGGGAACAACCCCACAAGGTATAAGCAAGGAATCTACCCTCGTTGCTGAATCCAAAGCCGGGGACAAAGGAATCGCATGAAGTGGAGTCAATACGGCCGGCTCACATTGGCCTTGGTTGCATCTCTGGCTCTTGGATTGAGCATGACAGCCTGTAATCCAAGTTTCACGCTCGGGTTTGTGTATGCCCTGAACACAGCTGGCACGCAGGGCACGATCAGCGCGTATACGATCGATAGCGTTTCGGGCGCCATTACGCAGACGGCGAATTCGCCCTTCCCGTCGGGCGGCCAGTTTCCTGTGGCCGTTTCCGCCAGCAACAACAGCAAATGGCTGTACGTTGTGCATGAAATCGACAATACTGTGGTGGAATTCAACATCGGAACCGACGGCAAGCTGTACCAGGCCCACACCTATAACACGCCCGGCACGTATCCGATTTCCATGACGATCGACTCCAGCAGCAAGTTCCTGTTTGTGGTGGATAGCTATGCGCCGGGATTCAATGGGGTGGCGCCTCCCAACGTCAATCCGCTGACAACCAACACGATTCCCACGCAAGGCTGCGTGGTGGTATATCCGATCAGCCAAACGGATGGGTCGCTGGGCACTCCGGTGGCCGGCAACGATGGAAACTGCTTTACTGTTGGAACGCCTGTCATCGGTTCGCAGCCTATTGGAGTGACGGCGACCGATTTCGTGAATTATCTGTATGTGGCGGACCAGGGTACACATTCGATTTATGCCTACTCCGTGAACTACACCACCGGCGTGCTGACTCCCTTGGCCGCCAACAATTTTCAGGCGGGCGTAAAACCGAGCGCGATCATCAGCGATCCGACTGGCCGATTCCTCTACGTGACCGACCAGTATCAGAATCTCATCCTCGGCTACAACATCCTGTCGAGCGGGGCCCTGCAATCGCAGGTGAACGGACCGTTCCCGACGGACCTGTTTCCCTATGCGATGGTGGTCGATCCACGCGGAAAATTCCTGTACGTCACCAACTACAACTCGAACGACGTGCGTGCCTATAACATTCAGGCGTCGACTGGCAACCCTCTGGCGACAGCGGGTGCCGCGTATGGAACGGGGACAGGACCGACCTGCATTGCGCTGGAGCCGGCGTATGGGCGCTTCCTCTACACGGCGAACAATCTGGACAATTCCGTGACGGGATTCGAGCTCAATCCAAAGACCGGGGTGTTGGTGACAGTACTCAACAGTCCCTTTCCCACTGGCGGGTTGCCGGACTGCATTGCCACAGTGGCCAATGGAACGCACCCAGTCCAGCAAATTACTCCGTAATGTAGAACATGCGGACTCTGAGACGATGCTGCAACAGAAAAGGTCCGCTTTCGCGGGCCTTTTCTGTTGCAACTTTCAATTCCACTGTGGGTGCATATCGCCGAAGATGATCGGATGTTGCCGAGGCGCGAAAGTAAAATACCTTCGGGACTTTTTGTCTGGTTGTCGCGTCCAATACACAACGGGATAGAGAAAGAGCCGGGGAGCGGATTGCCAACCCAGTGTTTCTTGGCACACCGACAGGGGTTGGCCAGCGGCTAGAACAAATCGACTGGGATGCATACGACTTGACAGGAATGTTGATTCCATCCGCCGCTCACTCTCGCAGACTCCTACAATCGGCAATCCTGCTGCTGTTCCTGCTCGGTTTTCAGCGAATCCTCAGGGCGCAGAACAACTACGAAATTCAGGTGTATCCCTCGGAGACGATCGCTCCCAAGACGTTGCTGACGGAATTGCACAGCAACTATACGGTGGAGGGCAGCACCACCACTCAGTATGGAATGCTGCCGACGCAAGGCCAGGAACATGAAACGATTGAGCTGACGCAGGGCATTACGAACTGGTCCGAAGTGGGATTTTATGTTTTCACCGAGGAGAAAAGCGGGAGCGGCGTGCAGTGGGTGGGCGACCACATACGCCCGCGCGTGCGCGCTCCGCTGAGCTGGCATTTACCGGTGGGGTTGAGTCTTTCCAACGAAATTGGATACGCTCGCGCGGCGTATGCCAATCCAACCTGGTCGTGGCAAATCATGCCCATCGTCGATAAAACCATGGGCAAGTGGTACTGGTCGGTGAACGGAACCATGGATTGGGGCATCCATCCGGTTTCTCTGCCGCCGGGTTCCACTCCGAAGGAAATCCAGTACTACTATCGCGATGTCTCTCCCCATGGCATGACGTTTGGACCCGCCGCCACCGTGACCTATCAGCCGAACAAGTACTACAACCTGGGCCTGGAGTACTACGGCTATTACGGCGAATTTGGACATTTCGTTTCTCTCCATAACCAGCAACAGCAGTTTTTTCCGGTGGTGAATCTGTTCGTCTCTCCCAAGTGGGAGATCAACATTGGCGCCGGATGGGGCGCGACCGCCTCCACCGATCACCTGATCGTGAAGGGCATTCTGGGCCATTATTTCAACTGGGGAGGTTGGAGAAGACGCCGGCCCATTCCGCAGCCCAACTAGAATTCCGTTTATTCTGAAAAGCATGGCGTATTTTCTAGGAATCGATGCCGGAGCGACGCGGACACGATGCGCGCTGGCCGACAACGACACGATTCTCGCTAGCGCCTCCAGCGGCACGATCAAAATCATGCGAGCGCCGGTTGAGGATGCGGAGAGAAATCTGGATGCTCTTCTGCGGGACATTGCGGCCGAATCTGGGGTGGGCCTCAAGGCGATCGCTTGTACCTGCGTGGGATTGGCGGGGATCTCTGTGCCGCGGGTTGCGGACTGGGTCCGCCATGCATTGCACGCGCGCGTAGGCGGCGAGATTCTGCTGGCCGGCGATGAAGAGGTTGCGCTGGAGGCAGCTTTTGCCGGTGGTGCCGGCGTTATGGTCGCGGCTGGAACTGGATCGAACCTGATTGGGCGGACCACGACCGGAAAGCGCGTGCATGTCGGCGGCTGGGGCCCGGCGGTGGCCGATGAAGGGTCCGGGAGCTGGATTGGAAAGCAGGCGGTTCGCGCCGTTTTCGACGCGCTCGATCACGATGAGGAAACCCTGCTGATGAAGAAAGTTCAAGAGGCGTGGGCGCTGTCGCAAATCGGCGACCTGATCGACGTGGCGAATCGAATCCCCGGGCCGGAGTTTTCGACACTCGCGCCTGTCGTGGTTGAATGCGCTGAACGTGGCGATGCCGACGCCGCCCGCATTCTGGAGCAGGCTGGACAGTTTCTAGGAACGTTTGCGGTGCTCGCGGCGCGGCGAGTGGAGAAACTGGAAGGCGAGGGCGCCTCGTCGCCGGAGGTTGCATTCACCGGCAGCATTCTAAGCCGCATTGCACCCGTGCGGGAAACCATGCTCGCCTACATTCGCCGGGAACTGCCGGGGATACGAATCCGGACCGAAGCTGTGGATCCGGTGCAGGGCGCGCTGTGGCGGGCACGGCAACATTGCCGCTCGACTGCGTGCGCAGAGCCGAATGCAACCGTTCAGACTTCCAGCGTAGTTTCAAGACCTCTAGCGAACTGAAAGTCACCCCGCAGTCATGGCCGCCAGCAGTGCCGTGCGCTTCGTCAACTCGCCCAGCACAATCGACTCATGCGCGGCGTGGGCGCCTTCGCCCACCGCGCCCATTCCATCCAGCGTAGGTATTCCCAGCGCTGCCGTAAAGTTTCCATCCGAGCCGCCGCCGGTGCTGGCTTCCTCCAACCCAAATCCCATTGCGTGCGCAAATCCTTTCGCCTGCTGAAACAGCGCCACCGTACCTCGGCTGCGCTCCATCGGTGGCCGATTCATGCCGCCCGTAATCGTCAGCGTGCAGGCGCGGTCGGTCGCACGCAGACCGCGAAACAACCGCTCCACCCGTGCCGCATCGCGCATCCGCGCAATCCGCACATCCACTTCCGCCTGCGCTTCCGCCGCAATCACGTTGGTGCGTGTCCCGCCGCAAATCGTTCCCGGATTTACCGTCAGCCCCGTCTTCAAATCCGTAAACCGCGATATCTTTTCAATCAGCCGAGCCAGCTCCACCACAGCGGAATGTCCTTTTTCAAAATCGACTCCGCTGTGCGCGGCCACGCCTCGCACGTGCACGGAATAATCCCCGACGCCTTTGCGCGCTGTCTTGTATGCGCCCTGCGGACCCTGCGCCGGCTCCAGCACAAACACCGCCGAACATTCGCGCGCAATTTTTTCCGTCACTGCGCGCGACACCGGGCTGCCGATTTCTTCATCGGAGACGAGCAGCACCACCACCGGCGTCGTCTGCGCCTGCCGGTCGCGCAACGTCGCCAGCGCATGCAGCGCCATCACCACGCCCGCCTTCATGTCATACACGCCCGGCCCGAACGCTTTGCCTTTCACCACTCGAAACGGCATCTTCGCCAGCGTTCCCATCGGCCACACCGTATCCAGATGGCCCAACAATAGAATTGGCTTTTTTCGGCTACCCCCGCCCCCGCTCGACCGCGAACCCATTGCGCCAAATCGCACTTCCAGCAAATCCCCAAACTTCTTCTGCCGGTGCCAGCGAATTTTCCCGCCGAGTCCCTCGAACCAGCCCGCCACCAGGCCACTCGCGCGGTCCACGGCAGCTTTATTTTCGCTGGGCGACTCAATGGAAACCAGCGTTTCCAACTGTTCGATCATTTGTCCCCGCCGAAGTCTCACATCTTTCAGCAGTCGTGTGGGTCCGTGTTTCCTTGCGGAGTTCATGGCCGAACATCCTCCATCGGTAGCACAGGTTGCGCATCGCTCACGGTGCAATCATGACACAACATGTGGTAATTTTGCCACATCCATCTCGACGCGACTCCTTATAGGATAAGCGTTTACAGGATTGGAGCTACGCGATCGCGCGCAACCTGCAATTCGAACAGACTATCGGCGACTCTGTCGAGTTCTCCGGAATCGGCCTGCACAGCGGTGCGCCGGTGCATCTGCGATTGCTGCCCGCGCCCGGCGGTGCAGGCATTTTATTCCGCCGCACCGATCTCGACAATTTTGAAATTCCCGCCACCGGCCGCAACGTCGCCAAGGTCAGCTACGCCACCAGCCTGATGCGCCAGGGCGTGTTGATTTCAACCACGGAGCATTTGCTTTCCGCGCTCATCGGCTACGGCATCGACAATGTCATCGTCGAGCTTGACAACTTGGAGTTGCCCATTCTCGATGGCAGCGCGCTTCCTTATATCGCAGCGTTTCAGTCTGTCGGACTGCAAACTCAACGCCGCCGCCGTGAGTATCTTCGCATCCGCAAAACCATTGAGGTCCACGATGCCAGCAAATTCATCGGCGTCTATCCCGGCGACGGTTACAGCGTTTCCTACGCCATCGATTTTCCCGCGCCCATTGGCAAAGAGTCGTTTCATCTGGATCTGAATACCGGCGCGTATGCGTCGCAACTGGCCGCCGCGCGCACCTTCGGCTTTCGCGAGGATGAAGAGATGCTTCGCAACATGGGACTGATTCGCGGCGCATCGACGAAAAACGCAATCATTCTGACCAGCCAGGGCGTGCAAAATGGTCCGCTTCGCTTCCCGAATGAATTTGTTCGCCACAAAATCCTCGACCTGATCGGCGATCTGGCGCTGGCCGGGAAGCGCATCCAGGGCCGCGTGGTGGCAGAGCGAGCCGGTCACGCCATGCACACTGCCCTAGTCGCGCGGTTGCTGCAAGACCGTTCCGCGTGGGAGTTGGTCCACCTCCCCGTACAGGAAGAAGAAATCGCGATCCCGTCATTGCTGCATCCGGCAACACTCTCCGCATAAACCCAGAACTGCGCCACCTTTTTCGTATATATTTTTTGCCCCGGAAACTGCCCTTGACATTTAGTTGCTAAGGCAACTAAATTGGCCAATACGGTTGCTAAGGCAACTAATTTTGCGAGGGGACAAATGAGCGCTGCAAAATCCCATTCCCGGTCCGTCAGCCGCCCGGAAGATCATCTTGGATACTGGCTGCGTTTTGTCTCCAACAACGTGTCGGCCTCCTTCGCGCGGCGGCTGGAAGCCCATGACGTCGGCGTTTCCGAGTGGGTGGCTCTCCGCAAGCTGTACGATCAGCCGGTGGCGATTTCCATTAGTGCGCTGGCAGAGCAAATGGGAATGACCAAGGCTCCGGTCTCGCGGCTGGTCGAGCGGCTGGTACAGAAGGAATTGGTCGAGCGCCAGGACAGCCGCAACGACGGTCGCGCACAGCAGATTTGGCTCAGCTCTACGGGAAAGAAGCTTGTCCCCAAGCTGGCCGCCATTGCCGATGAAAACGATGAAGCGTTCTTTAGCCACCTGCCGGTGAATGGTCGCCTTGCGATGATCGGGCTGATGCAAAATATCGCCGAACGCTATCGCCTGACCCAGGTTCCTGGCGAGTGAGCGCGATGACTACGGCGAATCCAAAGCCTGGCGCGGGCGCAACCGCGTACATCGCGCTGGGCGCAAACCTGGGCAATCGCGAAGGAACGCTGCGCTCCGCCATTGACGCGCTGCGACAGCTTGGCACCGTTGATGCGATTTCCTCGTTCTACGAAACCGCGCCGGTCGGCATTGTCGAGCAGCCGGATTTTTTGAATGCCGCCGTCGCATTGCAAAGCGCGCTGCCGCCGCAGGAATTGATGACCGCGCTGCTGCGGATCGAGCAGCAGCATGGCCGCGACCGCAGTGTTTCCGTGCCAAAAGGTCCGCGCATGCTCGACCTGGACCTGTTGTCGTATGGCGACGTCGTGATGGAGACGCCCGCGCTGACGCTGCCGCATCCGTCGCTGGCCGAACGGCGATTTGTGCTGGTGCCTCTGACAGAAATCGCACCGCAGTGGCGTCATCCCGTCAGCGGAAAAACCGCTGCCGCCTTGCTGTCGGAGCTATCGCATCGCGATGGCGAGTCCAACCAGACCCTCCGCATGCTGAATTCTTCCACACCTTTCGCTTGAGCCTCGCCGTAGATTCACGTACAGTGCAAGAAACGCGCGCAATTTCCGCGATCCCAAAGGAGGCACACCATGCCAGCAAATACGGATTTCTTCCAGGCACTGGAGGGCCGCATCGCACCCTACGACCTGCTGACCCATTCCTTCTATCGCGCCTGGACGGCGGGGGAGTTGACCTCAGACGATCTGCGCGAATATGCCGCCGAGTATTGGCACCATGTGTCCGCGTTCCCGACCTATCTGAGCGCATTGCACTCGCGCCTGGAAGATACGGAGCTGCGCCGCACCGTGCTGCGCAACCTGGTGGATGAGGAAGGCATCGACTCGCCGGATCGCAAGCCGCACAGTGAGCTGTGGATGGATTTTGCCAACGGCATGGGAGCGAGCGACGACGCGGTGCGCCTGCGCGAACTGCAGCCGGAAACCAAGGCGCTGATCGGAACTTTCTTCCGGCTGATCCAGCAGGAAAATGCCGCGGTGGGCCTGGCTGCGCTGTATGCCTATGAGTCGCGCGTGCCCGCAATCGCCAAGCAGAAGGCGGCTGGCCTGTGCGATCACTACAAAGCCGATGCAAAAACCCGCCGCTACTTCACCGTGCATGAGACAGCCGATGTGTATCACGCGGAAGTCTGGAAGCAGGCCATCGCCAAGGAGCTGGAGCGCGATCCCGCCTCGGCTGACCGCGCCCTCGATGCCGCGGAGACCGCAGCCAAAGCGCTGTGGGAAGCACTCGACGGCGTCGAGCGCCTGCGCATGCAGCGCCTGGCGAATTAGAAAATTGAGGTAGGTGCGATCAACTCCCACATCTCAGAATCGAGATGTGGGGCACCCAGGTTTATTGCTGGGGAGCTTTCATCGCTGGTACGGCCACTTCCGGTTCTGGTTCACGAATAAACCGGACCGGAAGGGCATCGTTCTTCAGCAAATCCAAAACTCGCCGGCGTGTCTCAAGCTCGATTTCATCGATTTCTCCATGAAGGACGGGACGATATATGTTGTCGCGGATCTGTGTTCTGCCGAAGTTGTAGCCGAGCACTTGGCTAATTTCATACAGGAGCGTAGCATATTTTTCTTCCCTCGTTTTTGTCATCTGCGCATCCGTCTGTTCTGGATGAGGGGCGCAGTAATGGGCAAAGAGGTCAGCCCACGCGTCCACCACCTTTGTTTCCCCGAAAAACTCAACATCGATCATATTTAAGGAATCAATTCGTACGAGGTAGAAAGGACGCCTTCGATTCACCCACAGGGTTCTAAAAATCTGTTCTCGGCGTTGTCTCAGTGCCCTGCGGTCGTCGCCTTTGCGTTGCACCCACAAGGCTGCCATCGGCGCGGCTATGATCGCCACAACGTTGAAAGCTGCCGTGTACCAAAGAATCGATGATTCCACCATGGCTTGCATCATAAACCCGCCGTACTATTCAGGAAACATTTCAACCAGTAACGAATAACAGACATTACCTCGTGGGTAGGCCAGGTCGGAGGCACAGATTCTGGGTGCCCCATGTCTCGATTCTGAGACATGGGATTGTAGGATGTTGGCATGGCGAAGGGCTTGGTTCGGTATCAACAGGCAGGCGATCTGCACTTTATAACCTTCAGTTGTTCCGGACGACGCCCGTTCCTCAGCACTCCGACTGCCAGAAATGTTTTTGAACACTCTCTGGAGGCGATGCGAGTTCGGTATCAGTTCATTGTCCTTGGGTATGTGGTGATGCCGGAGCACGTGCATCTGCTGGTGAGTGAACCGGAGAAGACGTCGCTATCGAAGGCAATTCAAGCGTTGAAACTCTCCGTCGCTGTCCAGCGCAACGAACGGCCGTTCTGGCAGGCTCGATATTATGACTTCAACGTATTCACCGACTGCAAACGAGTGGAGAAGCTGAAGTATATGCACCGCAATCCAGTCGCACGCGGGCTAGTTGAAATGCCGGAACAATGGGCGTGGTCCAGCTTTCGGTATTACTCGATGGGAGAGGTTGGAACAGTCAGGATTGAAGGCCAGTAGTGGGCGGGAAGAGTTTTGCCGCGATCAAGTCCCACATCTCAGAATCGAGATGTGGGGCACCCAGGTTTTCGAGTAGCGAGCATCCCTTGTGGGATAGCATAGTTGTCGGTTCTCCCATTAAGAAGGAGGCTTTGCACATGACGCAGCCAAGGAACGACACGCAGATCAATCCGGCAGATGAGACGATTCGGATAGGGCCGCTGGTGGTGCGTTTTTTGCTGACCGGTGAGCAATCGAATGGCAGCGCGGCGGTGTTTGAGCTGACGGTACCTGGGGTGCAACGGCTGGCG
>JAJZCA010000071.1 GCA_021798735.1 Acidobacteriota bacterium
TGTTCATCAACCCCTACATCAGCGTGGCACAGGCCCAGAAAATCCTGGGAGTGTCCAACCCCACCGCGCGCCAGGCCGTGGCGTCGCTGGAAAAGGCCGGACTGCTCAGGGAAATCACCGGCCGCGCCTGGGGCAAACTTTATCTGGCCAAGCCCATTTTGGCGGTGATGGACGCGACTGAGTGAGGGGCCGCCAGCGGGGATGGAGCCGGGTTTTCATGGGCGTATTATGTTGATCGCCGCCAGGGACCGGGGGCTGAGGAATTCTGGTCATGAAAACAAAGGGTCGCCGTGTCCCCATCCAATCCCGAAGCCCAAGCGCGAGAAATCATTGATCACCTACTGGAGGCTGCGGGCTGGCGCGTGGTGGACCGCGACCAAGTGAATATCCACGCAGCGCGTGGCGTCGCAGTCCGCGAATTCACCCTCAAACCAGGCCATGGCGAAGCGGACTATCTTCTCTATGTGGATGGCCAAGCCGCCGGTGTAATTGAAGCCAAGAAGGAAGGCGAAACGCTCTCGGGCGTTGAAATCCAATCCGCGAAATACACCAACGGCCTGCCGGATGGCTTGCCCTACTGGCACAACCCATTGCCGTTTGCATACGAATCCACCGGCGCAGAAACACAGTTCACTAACGGTCTGGACCCGGAACCGCGCGCACGGCCGGTATTCGCATTCCACAAGCCTGAAACACTGGCCGACTGGCTCGGCTCGTCTCTCCCGAGAGTGGCCGATGCGTCCATTCCCTATCACCGCGACACTGGCACCTTCTTGGCACGTCTCCGGCACATGCCGCCGCTTCAGGACAAGCTCTGGCCGCCCAAGCCGCAGGCTATTGCAAACCTTGAACAGTCCCTGAGAGAAAACCGTCCACGTGCATTGGTACAGATGGCCACCGGGTCGGGAAAGACCCTGCTTGCCATCGTGCTCGCGTACCGGCTGCTGAAATTTGCCGGTGCCCGCCGCATCCTGTTCCTGGTGGACCGCGGCAATCTCGCTGACCAGACCCTCAAGGAATTCCAGCAATACACCTCGCCCTACAACAATTACAAATTCTCCGAAGAGTACATCGTCCGGCGGCTATCCAGTAACACACTGGACACCACCGCCCGGGTCTGTATCTGCACCATTCAGCGCATGTATTCCATATTGAAAGGCAGAGAGCTGCCCGAAGATTTGGAAGAGGAATCGCTCGATCAGTTGGGCCGGCTGTTCAAAAAACCCGACCCCATCGAATACAACCCCAAGGTTCCCATCGAAAGCTTCGACATCATCATTACCGACGAATGCCATCGTTCCATTTATAACCTCTGGGCCCAGGTGCTGGAATACTTCGATGCCTACCTGATCGGCCTGACGGCAACGCCCAGCAAGCAGACCTTCGGCTTCTTCAAGCAGAACCTGGTGATGGAATACAACCACGAAATGGCGGTGGCCGACGGCGTCAACGTCAATTACGACGTGTACCGCATCCGCACCAGAATCTCGGCGGCCGGTTCCAAGGTGGAAGCCGGCTATTCTGTGCAGATTCAGGCGCGCGATACCCGCAAAAAGCGCTGGGAACAGCTGGACGATGATTTCAGCTACAACCCGGACCAGCTGGACCGCGATGTGGTCGCGCCCGATCAGATCCGAACCGTTATCCGGACTTTCCGGGACAAGCTCGCCACGGAGATATTTCCCCACCGCACCGAAGTGCCCAAGACGCTGATCTTCGCCAAGGACGACAATCATGCGGAAAACATCGTCCAGATCGTGCGCGAGGAATTTGGCAAGGGCAACGACTTCGCGCAAAAGATCACCTACAAGACCACCGGCGAAATCCCGCAGAACCTGATCAAGTCCTTCAGGAACAGCTACCACCCGCGCATCGCGGTCACCGTGGACATGATCGCCACCGGCACGGATATCAAGCCGGTGGAAATCGTCATGTTCATGCGGGCGGTTAAATCGCGCTCCTTCTTCGAGCAGATGAAAGGCCGCGGCGTGCGTGTCATGAATACCGACGACCTGAAAAGCGTGACGCCGGACGCCATTGCCAAGGATCATTTTGTCGTTGTGGATGCCGTAGGCGTTTGTGAGCGGGACATGACCGATTCCCGCCCCATGGAACAGAAACCCACCGTCAGTTTCGAAAAGCTCATGCAGGCCGTGGCGTTTGGCAATACCGAAGAAGATGTTCTCACCTCCCTGGCCGGCCGCCTGGCGCGCATGGAACATCGTTTGAGTGCCGACGATGACCAGCGCATTCGTGCCTTGTCTGGCGGTCTTGGCGTCAAGGAACTGAGTCACCGCATTATTGATGCCCTCAATCCGGACCGGCACATCGAGCAGGCCAAGATTGAACTCGGCATACCCCCGGATCAGGACCAGCCAATCCCCGACCAGGCGCTCAAAGCAGCCCGCCAGCAGGTTCTGATTCAGGCCCTCAAGCCGCTGCATGACCCGAAGCTGCGGGAAACCATCAACCAGATCAAGAAGAACAATGAAATCGTCATAGATACCATCAGCGCCGATGAAGTGCTGGAATTCGGCTTTTCCAAGCAAGCCCTCGACCGTGCGCGCGGCATGGTGCAGTCCTTCGAGCAGTTCATCCAGGACAACAAGGACGAAATCACCGCCCTGCAGATTCTCTATTCCAGGCCGTATAAAAAGCGCCTGAGCTTTGAGGCTGTGAAAGAACTGGCGGAGGCCATCCAGAAGCCGCCCCGCCTCTGGAACGAAACCCAGCTATGGCAGGCGTACGCCGCACTGGAGAAATCCAGGGTCCGGGGCGCCAGCGGCAAACGCATCCTCACCGATCTGGTTTCCCTGGTTCGCTTTGCCATGCATCAGGAAAACGAACTGGTGCCGTTCCCGGAGCGCGTCAATACCAACTTCAAAGCCTGGCTGGCCTCACAGGCAGCCGTTCGCTCTGAGCCTGTCGAAGGGCCTCAAACAACGGCTGCCTTCACTCCCGAACAACTCCATTGGCTCGAAATGATCCGCGACCACATCGCCGCGAACCTGGGCATCGAGCCGACCGACTTCGAGTACGCGCCGTTCTCGCAACACGGCGGTCTCGGCAAGGTCCATCAGCTGTTCGGCACGAACCTCACGCCCATACTGGAGACTTTGAACAGTGCCCTTGTTGCCTGAACGTGGAAAATTCCTGGTGCGCGGTATGGGCGTACTAGCGGCCCCACCAAGGTTGGTAGCGGGGGCGCGATTTGAACCTGCGGCGGGTTATTGGAATTATGTCGGAAATACATTGCAGGATGGACGGATTCACAACAACCGAAGGAGCGAGAGTATGGGAGTCAAAGAGTCAGGGAAGACCGGAGTCGCAATACCAATGGAATGCATCACGCAGACGATCCTGCTGCTGCGAGGGCACAAGGTCATTCTGGACGATGATCTGGCGGCGCTCTACGAGGTCGAAACCAAGGCGCTGAACCGCGCGGTCAAACGCAATCGTGGTCGTTTTCCGGACGATTTCATGTTCCAGCTTACCACCGAGGAGTTCGACAACTTGAGGTACCAATCTGGCACCTCAAGTTTGAAGTCACAAATTGGCACCTCAAGATGGGGCGGTCGACGTTACCCACCCTATGCCTTCACCGAACAAGGCGTGGCGATGCTCTCCAGCGTCCTGCACAGCGACCGCGCCATCCACGTCAACATCGAGATCATGCGCGCCTTCGTGCGGTCCGTGGTACAACAAGTAATCGCAATGTTCGGCGACAAGCTGAACACGATGATTGGAGAATTGCTTGCCTGCGCGTGCGCCGAAGATAGGCACGCAGGTAGGAACGAGACGTTGGCGGCCTGACCTATGCCCAAAGACAGCGATAATTCCAGGGAGTGGATACGATGATAAATCGCGACACATCACAGCCGGGCGGCGAAATCCTTCTCTATCAGACCGAGGACGGCCGTACCCGCATCGAATGCCGGTTCGAGGACAACACCCTCTGGCTGTCGCAGACGCTGATGGCGGACCTGTTTCAGACCACGGTTCCGAACATCAACCTCCACATCAAAAACATCCTCTCGGAAGGGGAGCTGACCGAAGCGGCAACTATTAAGGATTACTTAATAGTTCGATCGGAAGGTGCCCGGCAGGTGCGCCGCCCGGTCAAGCACTACAGCCTGGATATGATCATCGCCGTCGGCTACCGCGTCCGCTCTCATCGCGGCACGGTCTTCCGTCAATGGGCCACGGCGCGCCTCAGCGAGTACCTGCAAAAGGGCTTCGTCCTCGACGACGAACGCCTGAAAAATCCGCCTGGCCCCGGCGTGCCGGATTACTTCGACGAGTTGCTCGAACGCATCCGCGACATCCGCGCCAGCGAGAAGCGGATGTATCTCAAGGTGCGCGATATCTTTGCGCTGGCCGCCGACTACCGGCCCGACGACGCCGAAACCTTGAAGTTCTTCCAGATCATCCAGAACAAACTGCACTGGGCTGCCACCGGCAAGACCGCTGCCGAGCTCATCACCGAACGTGCCGACCACACGCAGCCCAACATGGGTCTGACCTCATGGAAGGGCACCAGGGTACGCAAGACGGACGTTACCATCGCCAAGAACTACCTGCGCGAAGGCGAAATCCAGGAACTCAACCGCATCGTCGGCATGTACCTAGACTACGCCGAAGACCAGGCCCGCCGCCGCAATGTGCTCTACATGCGCGACTGGCGCGAAAAGCTCGACGCCTTCCTGCAATTCAACGAACGCGACATCCTCACCAACGCCGGCAAGGTCGCGAAGGAAGTCGCCGACCGCCTCGCGCTGGAGCAATACGACAAATTCCACGAGCGGCGCTTGACTATCGAAGCTCAAGCTGACGAGCGAGCGTTTGATGAAGCCGTGAAGAAACTCCCCGCCAAGGCGCCCCGCAAAAAGCCTGTTGCTCCGAAAAAACCAGGAAAGAAGAAATGATCCGCGACCTCACAATCTTTATTCGCCCTCTCCCTCCGGGAGAGGGCTGGGGTGAGGTCGCATTTGGCAAAGTGCATCAATTGTTCGGCGACAAGCTGAACACGATGATTGGAGAATTGCTTGCCTGCGCGTGTAATGCAGGCAGGAACGAGACGCTAGCGGCATGACCACTCATAAAAATGTAGGGTGGGTTAGGCCGGAGGCCGTAACCCACCAAACCGAAACCGTCCGTGTGGCTTCACTCGGCGAAGTCGCCGCGCCAAAAATCGACCAAGGTGGCCCGATTGGCGCGAGGGAGTTTGTCTACGTCGATATCAGCAGCGTTGACAACAAGCTTAAGCGCATTACCGAGCAGAAAACGCTGGCAGTGGAGGTAGCTCCGAGCAGAGCAAAGCAACGCCTCAAGGCCGGCGACGTTCTTGTTTCTATGACAAGACCGAACCTCAATGCTGTGGCTATTGTGCCGCAAGAACTTGATGATGCCGTGGGCTCAACCGGCTTCCATGTCTTACGGGCTACCGAGGGCACAGAACCGCGTTGGCTTTACTACGCGGTTCAGACACATCATTTCATTTCTGCAATGTCAGAGCTTGTGCAGGGTGCGCTATATCCAGCCGTGCGTCCGAAGGACATCCGTGCCTTTGAGATACCGGTTCCACCCCTCGATCAACAAAAACACATTGTCGCGGAAATCGAAAAACAATTCTCCCGCCTCGACGAAGCCGTCGCCAACCTCAAGCGCGTCAAGGCCAACCTCAAGCGCTACAAAGCCGCCATTCTCAAAGCCGCCGTCGAGGGCCGCCTCGTCGAAACCGAAGCCGAACTTGCTGCACAAGTGCGTGCGAATGTCGCGGGAGGCACGACGCCGGGAGTGACCGCCCGCCAATATGAATCAGGAGAAGCGTTGCTCAAGCGCATCCTCACTGAGCGCCGCCGCAAGTGGGAAGAAAACGAACTTGCCAGGATGAAGGCACAAGGAAAAGCGCCAAAGGAGGACAAGTGGAAGGGCAAATACAAAGAACCCGCCGCGCCAGATACCACTGACCTGCCCGAATTGCCGGAGGGGTGGGCGTGGGCGACCTTGCCGCAACTGGGCGAACTTAACAGAGGCAAATCGAAACACCGGCCACGAGACGATAAGAAACTATATGATGGACCTTATCCGTTCATTCAGACTGGCGACGTCCGAAAATCGGAGGGAACGATAACGGAATACAGCCAGACCTACAGCGAATTTGGCCTTAAGCAGAGCCGGCTATGGCCCGCAGGAACATTATGCATCACGATTGCGGCGAACATCGCAGAGACGGGTATCTTGAAGTTTGCGGCCTGTTTTCCCGATAGCGTCGTCGGTTTCCTGATTGAAGGTGGTGCGACAACAACGCAGTATGTGGAATATTTTATTCGCACGGCGCGAGAAAAGCTCGAACGATTCGCCCCTGCGACTGCGCAGAAGAACATAAATCTTGAAGTGCTTGAGGCCGTTGCAGTTCCATTGCCGCCCCTCGCTGAGCAACATCGCATCGTTGCCGAAGTTGATCGACGCCTCTCCCTCGTACGCGAAGTAGAGACCCAGGTCGATGCCAACCACAAGCGCGCCGAACGCATGAGGCAAGCACTCCTTTCGTCTTTGTTTTCTGGACAGTTGGTAACTCGTACCAGGGAGCAATGTGCATGAACTTCACAGAAGAAAACTTCGCATCCTGGGCGCAGGGGCCTAGCAAGACAGAGTCAGAAAAATGTGAGAACGCTGAGAATGCCATTCGTAAAGCAATAGCCGCTGACAGTGATTTGTCGAAGCTCGATATAACGGTATTTGCTCACGGGTCATACAAGGCTAGAACCAATATTCGTCAGAACAGCGACGTGGATATTTGCATGCGTTACAACGGCGCTTTTTTTCCTGATTATCCTGACGGAAAAACGAGCGAAGATTTCGGCAATATTGATGGAAAACTACCATTCGCCGACTACAAGGACATGGTTGGCCGTGCTTTGAAATCCTATTTCGGGGCGTCATCGGTTACGCGAGGCAATAAGGCATTTGACGTACATGCAAATACGTACCGAGTTGATGCGGATGTTGTGCCTACGTTTGAACATCGACGCTACACCGGCCAGAAGAGGTGGGATGGCTCCGACATATTTCTTTCGGGAGTGGCATTCATACCTGACAACGGTGGGTTGATTAAGAACTGGCCTCAACAGAACTACGATAATGGTGTTGCCAAGAACGATGAGGCAGGACGGCGCTATAAGCGCGTTATCCGCATGCTGAAAAGATTGAGAGATCGTATGCAGGAAGATCACGTTCCTGATGCGAGCAATGTGGCATCGTTTCTTATCGAGTGCCTTGCGTGGAACGCGCCTGTAGAGGCATTTCAACATGATACATATACTGCTGACCTTCGATTTGTCGTCGCGAACATCTGGAATCGGACACGCGAGGATAAGGACTGCTCGGAGTGGGGTGAAGTTAATGAGCTGAAGTATCTGTTCCGTTCGGCTCAGCCATGGTCGCGCCAACAGGCGAATGGTTTTCTTCAGGCAGCGTGGAACTACGTAGGGTTTAAATGAAAAACCTAAACACCAAACGTTTCGCGCTGGCTTTGTTCGCCGTCTTCGCGGTGTGTTTTCTAGTGGTGGCATTCGGAAAGGGAGCCACCGTGTCTGACGTATGGGGTGCCATCTCCGTTGCCTATCAAACAATTCCAATTGTGCTCGCTGTATGCGCGTTTTTTGTGTCCTACGCGTGGCGTTGGCGGATCTTCAGTGGCTGGCTTGTTCCGTTTCCAGATTTGAATGGTACGTGGCACGGCAAGATTCAGACAACATGGCGCGATCCAAGCACAGGCGTCGTGCCGCCACCGATTCCTGTTATGTTGACAATCAAGCAGTCGTTCACACGCTTAAGTTGTGTAATGCGAACAGCGGAGATGACGAGTCATAGCTTTCTTGCAGATTTCTGGCTGGACGAGGACGAACAGGTCCGAAAACTCGGCTACTCATACAGAAGTTCTCCATTGCCGACAGTCAGAGATCGTAGTCAACCGCATGAAGGCACTGCGGTATTCGAGATCGTTGGTAACCCCGCAACAAAGTTGAAGGGCGTGTACTGGTCTGATCGGAAAACAACTGGCGAGGTAACGCTTGACTTCGTCGATCGGAAGCAACAAGACGAGTATCTAGGATCGCTTGGAGAACATCCGGTTTCTTCAAAGAACGGCGAAGACAAGAAGAACCAATAAATGAATACGTCAATCGTCCAAAAACTCCTGCCTGCATCGTTCGATGCGCAGGTAAACTGGAACTCTGCCTGCTTCCTTTCAGTCAGCGCAGACAAGTACTGCAACGGCCCAGGGCTCGGGCAGAGCCTCGTCCGTTCGCCGACATGCGAACAAATTGAACGAAGCGGGCAGATACAGTTGGCCGACTCTGATTCGCTCGCAAGGCCAGTCGAGTCGTAGATCAACGTTAATCTAAGTGCGCAGAATACCCTTGCCAATCCATTTTGTAGCGAGATATCGCAGTCGGACTGGCAACCGGGGGCATCCCCGATTAAGCTATGCCTGACATGTCAAACGCTCCAACCGTAGCAGTAAATCCATCCATCCTCACCTGGGCACGGGAGGAGAGCGGCTATGCCGTGGACCGTGTTGCCCGGCGCCTCCAAGTCAAGGAAGAGCGGGTTGCGGCATGGGAGAAAGGTGAGCGCCAGCCGACATTGCGCCAACTGGAACAACTGGCCCGGTTTCTCCATCGGCCATTCAGCATTTTCTTTCTGCCACGCCCGCCACAGCTCTCACCGCTCGCGGCTGAGTATCGGCGTTTATCCGGAGTGGAGCCGGGGCATGAGTCTCCTGAATTGCGTCTCGCGCTACGACAGATGCTCACGCGGCGCGAAAACGCTCTTAACCTAATAGAGGAGCTGGGTGAACCCATACTGAAGTTCTCATTGACTGCCAGCCTTAAGGAATCCGCTGCCGATGTCGGAAAGCGATTGCGAGCTGCGATTGGAGTCGATGTCGAAGCGCAGCTCTTATGGGCGAACGAATGGCAGGCTTGGAACATGTGGCGGGCGGCTGTCGAGCAAATCGGCATCCTTGTTTTTCAGTTTGGAAAGATTCCATTAGAAGAGGCACGTGGGCTTGCATTGCTTCGGACACCATTACCCGTGGTTGCGGTCAACGGTAAGGAACTGCCCGAGGTCAAATCTTTTACTCTGCTTCACGAAGTCGTGCATTTGATGCTTGCCATAGGTCACGAGGAAGCACCGGCTCTCCGTGAACAGCGCTCTTCGAACGAATGGGATGACGTCGAGCGGTTTGCTGAAGTCGTCGCCAGCCATGTCCTGGTTCCGGAAGAGGCGTTACGAAGCATGATCGCGCAACTTGGCCTGCAAGCAGCGGCGTGGAATATTGCAGAAATTAGACGGATAGCGCGAAGATTCAGAATAACGCCACTCGCGATGGCCACTCGTTTGCGCGCGTCTGGGTTCATCACTTGGGCGCACTACAACCGTTGGCGTTCCGAGTGGCAATCGTATGTAGCCACGTTGCCGCCTCGGACCGGCGGCTTTGCAACGCCCGTTGGAAAGGCCTTGAATCGTGCCGGTCGGCCTTTCGCACGATTGGTGTTGGACGCGCTTGCGGCCAACCGAATCACATCGGTAGATGCGGCACGCTATCTGGATCTGAAGTTTGAACATTTCGAAAAGCTCCGCGGTCGTCTCTCAGAAGGACCTAGTGGCGAATTCGCAGATGAGTAATCCAGGCCCGCTGCCGACCTATTCCGTTGATTCAAGTTCCTTGATGGACTGGCAAGCACGCTTCTATCCCACCGATGTTTTTACGGGGCTTGTCCACAGGGTCGAGGCACTGATTGTGGATGGGCGCTTTCGCGCCCCCGCTTTAGTACGCGAAGAAATTGAGGTGGTGGGTACGGCTGGACTGATTCAGTGGGTTCAAAATCAGACCGACGTATTTATTCCCACATCAGATGTGTTGGCAGATGCACAAGCGATCCAGAATCAATTTCCTGGCCTACGTGATCCAAAAGCAGAGTTTGAGGAGGCTGACGCATACGTAATTGCACTTGCGCGGATGCACAGCGGAATCGCTGTAACACAAGAAACTTCCGCAGCAGAAAAGCGAAACCCCAAGCGTACACATTTCATCCCTGACGTATGCCGCGAGCTGGGTATTCCTTGCATCAGCTTGTTGGGATTGATACGGCGCGAGAAATGGAATTTTTAGTGGAAACCAATAGCATCGCCCGGAAACTCCTGTCTGCATCATTCAACGCGCAGGTACACTGGAACTCTGCCTGCCTCCTTTCAGTCGGCGCAGACAAGTACTGCAACGGCCCAGGGCTCGGGCAGAGCCGCGCCCGTTCGCCGGGCAGCGAGTACGCAGGTACTCGCTTTGTTCACTGTCTCACCCTGCGCGACGACAACAATGAGCAGTGAGTTATGAATACATCGAGTATCGTTCAGAAGTTATGGAATTATTGTAATGTGCTCAGGGATGACCTGTCTGTGTGCGGCCACGCACAGGCAGGCGCGCAGGCAAGCAACCAGAAGAGCCTGCCGGCACCTGGCGGTGCGCAGATAAACCCGGTGCCGGAGATTGATTGGCCGTGACCACGCGCTATGACCCGCACGGTATTGAGGCCGAGTTTGAACCAGGTTCGCGCGGACGTGTACTGCGCAACGCGCTTGGCATTATCCGCGTGCGCGACATACAGCTCGCCGAGTCGCAGGCGTTGTGGCTCGCGCAACGGCAAGCGATCGATACGTTCTCCGAAGACCGTCGCGTCACCGCCGAGGACATTCGCTCCTTGCACCGGATGTGGTTAGGGCCGATCTATCCGTGGGCGGGCGAGTATCGATCCGTGAACATCGGCAAGGGTGGATTCCAGTTCGCCGGCGCACACCTGATTCCCGGGTTGATGTCAAAACTGGAACGGGGCGTGCTCGCCCGTTTCACGCCGTGCCAAGAACCGGAAGCGGCCGAAGCGTTGGCGGCGGTGCATGCCGAACTGATCCTGATTCATCCGTTTCGCGATGGGAATGGCCGTCTGGCCCGCTTGCTGGCGCTGTTGATGGGATTGCAAGCCGGGTTGCCGCCGCTGGATTTTTCACCGCTGGATGGACGCGGCAAGATGCGCTACATCGCCGCCATCCATGCCGCCATGGGGCGAGATTACCGGCCGCTGGCGGCGGTATTCGAACGGATTATCGAGCGGACCCGGAAGCGCGCCGCTTCCAGTAGGTAATGAATGCCCGGGGGTCTTCGGGTTGCAGGCTGCGCGCACCGGACTCGAAGGGTTTGCGGATACCTTCGACTGCGGAGGATGTCTTCGCAGAGATCAAAAGACCGGCTCGGGCCTTGGCGGGGGAGCGCAAGAAACGATTTGATTTGGAGAGCTTCATAAAACAAGTTTACGCCGAAAGGGCGGTGCAGGCTACTCGGGCAGGGGACAATAAATAACCTGACGGCGGCCGGCAGACCGGTGGCGGAAGAAAGGGTAATGGCCACTTAGTAAGGGTAATAGAGAAGGTAATAACCAATCACATGAACACATCCACCATCGTCCAAAAGCTCTGGAATTACTGCAACGTCCTCAGGGACGACGGCATGTCGTACGGTGATTACGTCGAGCAGCTTACCTATTTGCTGTTTTTGAAAATGGCCGACGAGCGCACCAAGGCGCCGTATGACCAAGAAAGCTCAGTTCCGAACAGATGGTCATGGCCCGAGTTGGTCAAAAAGGATGGTGAAGAGCTCTTTGAGCACTATCGCCACACGTTAGAAGCACTGGGCAACAAGCCTGGACTACTCGGCCTGATTTTCAATAAATCGCAGAACAAGTTCCAGGATCCGGCCAAATTGCGGCGGCTGATCGTGGATCTCATGGACAAGGAAAACTGGTCGGCCATGAGCGCCGATGTGAAGGGCGATGCCTACGAAGGGTTGTTGCAAAAGAACGCTGAAGATACCAAATCCGGCGCTGGCCAGTACTTCACCCCGCGCCCGCTGATCCAGGCGATTGTGGATGTCATGACTCCGAAGCCCGGCGAGACCGTGAGCGACCCGGCCTGCGGCACCGGTGGTTTCCTGCTTGCCGCCCACGATTACATCGTCCATCACAATCCGAATCTGACCAAGGTCGAGAAATCCAATCTGAAGGAAAAGACCCCCAAGGGTTACGAATTGGTCCCGGCGGTTGCACGCCTTTGCGCGATGAATATGCTGCTGCATGGCATTGGCAGCCAGAACTCAGAACCGATCGTCGTGACAGATTCCTTGGCCAGTGATCCCGGTGAACGATTCGATCTGGTATTAACCAATCCGCCGTTTGGCAAGAAATCCAGCGTCACCATCGTGGGCGAGGACGGGAAAAACGTTAAAGAACGGGAAAGCTACGAGCGTGACGATTTCTGGGCCACCACGTCCAACAAACAACTCAACTTTGTTCAACACGTCAAAACCCTGCTCAAGCAAAACGGCCGCGCCGCCGTGGTAGTACCCGACAACGTGCTGTTCGAAGGCGGCGCCGGTGAAACCGTGCGCCGCAAACTTCTGCATGAGTCCGATGTCCATACTCTGCTGCGCCTGCCTACGGGTTTGTTCTATGCCCAGGGAGTGAAGGCGAACGTGTTGTTCTTCGACAAGAAACCCGCCAGCGAAACGCCTTGGACCAAGAAGCTCTGGATTTATGACCTGCGTACCAACAAGCACTTTACACTCAAGACAGACCCCCTGAAGCGCGAAGATTTGGATGAATTCGTGAAGTGCTACAACCCAGAAAACCGCCATCAGCGCAAAGCCATCTGGTCCGATAAGAAGCCCGACGGCCGCTGGCGCGCTTACACCTACGACGAACTCATGGCCCGCGACAAGGCCAGCCTCGACATCTTCTGGCTGCGCGACGAAAGTCTCTCCGAATCCGACAATCTCCCACCTCCGGATGTCATTGCCCGGGAAATTGTGGATGATCTCGAAGCGGCTTTGGAGCAATTCCGAGAGATTACAAATGATCTAAGTCACACCGAACAGCGTTAAGGGGTCACCCATAAGTCGTCCGTGGTCAAGGGGGCGATAAAAAACCAAGTGCAGCCACCCTAAAAATGTTACTGGGTCGGTGAGCGTGTCATGCGTCCGATTTTATGTCTTGAGCTACTTCGCAAGGAAGTGCTTCAGTCACCCATCAGGATCAAGGTCACGGGAGCGTCGCCGTGTGGCGGGTGGGCAATGACCCCTGGCCGCGTTGCGGCCCCATTAAATAATCGGTACCCCAGTTTTCAGCGCCCGCCTATCGGGTTGCTGCCGATCCATGCGGTATTGCGATGCCTTACATTGTAGGTATACTGTAGATATGGACGACCAGCGCTTCGAATGGGATGAAGGCAAGAGCCGTATCAACCACAAGAAAGATGGCGTCTCGTTCGATGAAGCCAGAACGGCGTTTCTCGATGAAAATGCCCGGGTGATGCCCGATCCGGACCACTCCGCGGACGAAGATCGGTTCATTCTGTT
>JAJZCA010000072.1 GCA_021798735.1 Acidobacteriota bacterium
GTTAATTCCGGCCGGGTCACTGATCCAATGCACAGTTTCGGAGCCAAAGCTGTCATCCAAGAACATTGATGTTGGCGACCCGATTCTATGCCAGATAAGCCACTTCCAAATCTACGGTCGCTCCGTATTTCCCTATGGCAGCTACCTGGTGGGCCAGTTTCAAGACTACAAAGATCCAGGCCACTTCGTCGGCAAAGGCTGGATGGATCTGGAATTTGACCGGGTGGCAATGCCGTCGGACCAGGAGATACCGATCCGCGCGAAGGTGGTGTATGTCCCTGGATATTCAGTCGATAAAAAGGGCAAGATCGACGGAAAAGGTCATCCTGTGCGGGACACGGTCGCCTGGGCGATCCCCGTACTCTGGCCGATCGACCTCCTGAACCTACCGCGGCGCGGACCGCGTCCCGTGCTGAAGCCAGAAACTCGCCTCACTCTGAAAATTATGGAGGACGTGCGAGTTTCGACGTCGCAGCAAACCCCGCTCGATTCCGAAGGATTCGCGCAGCGTGCCCCCATGTCGTATTCGCCTCCGGCTGCCGCGCCGTCTGCGGGGCAACGCCGCATCAGCTATATGCAGGTTCGTGGAGCGACGCAGCAACTGACCGCCCTCGTGACCCAGGACGGCTATACGCGTTGGACGACCCGGTACTGGTTCGATGGGGGGACGCGGGTCGTCTATATCGCTGCTAACGGGCGCGCATACTCTTTTCCTATTGAACACCTGGATTTGGCGAAGACACTTGCAGTCAATCGCGAACATGGGGTGGACTTCGTGATCCGCTCACAGGGAAATTGAGGCTGGAACTGCGGATCGGAAATGCCAGATGCCGCGCGCCCCAGAGGGGACACGGAAACACTTTGCCTCAGTTTCGACGGGTTCCATGGCTTGAGCCGGAAGCAATCCTCGCTCGAACGTGAAGGCGGGCATATCTTTATGGCATGACCTGCCGCGGTTGAAAGTGCAGCGCAGGTGCCTGGTGGCCAGCCGGATGCTTCCGGCCTCCCAGTTGCGCGTCTGCTTGCGTACCTGAAAGCGCCCTGGAACTCTACATCTTCCTGTTATGACCCATAAGAATTTGCAATTTCCTTCCGTGCGATTAGAGAACTAAGCTGAAAGCTGGAAACGAGAGGCTGGATTGCCGCTTCGGCAAGTTTCCAATGCATGCAACATCCTCGGAGGGCGTCGGGGATGTGACCTTGGGTATATTCGCCAATCTGGAGGAACCATCATGACAGACGTTACGCGTCGTAGTTTTTTCGGCGCAGCCGCCGCTGCCGCCACGGGCTTGGCGGCACTTACCGCTGTATCCTCTCCGCTGCATGGGCAACTTGTCGACAAGACCGACGACTGGAAGCTGGCGGAGTTCCGTCGTCTGGTGCAGTCGAAAGCGCGCGTGCGCCAGGTCTACGACGTGACCGCCATCGGCGGCGGGAAATTTTTGAACAACATCAAGAACTCATTGAATGGATTTCATTTGGGCTTCGGATATCCCATGGAGCAGATCCAGGTGCTGGCCGCGCTGCACGGTCCGGCGAACTTGTTGAACTTCGACGATTATGTCTGGGAGAAATATCGAGTTGGCGAGTGGCTCAAGGTAGACGATCCCAAGACCGGAAAGCCCGCCACGCGCAACATTTTCTATTCCCGCCAGATGCCACACTTCGCCTCGCAGGACCCGGAGAGCGAGGAGTCGATGTTTCAGAACACCAGTATTGAAGTACTGCAGTCTCGCGGCGTGCGCTTTCTGAGTTGTCACACGGCCAGCGAAGAACAATCGCGGATTGTGATCCAGCGTCTGGGCCTTTCGCAATCGCGGGATGAGGTGGTGAAGGATTGGCAGGCGCACACCCTTCCTGGCGTGCTAGTAGTTGCCTCCATGGTGGCCGCGATCGCCGTTTTGCAATGCGAAGGTCACTACTCCTACATAACCGTCTGAAGGAAAGTGAAAGGCATACTGATGCGGAAGAAAATTTACACGATATTGCTCGGTCTGATGGCCACGTTTTCTGTTGCGGCGGCAGCGCTGGCGCAGGCCGCTCCTCCGTGGAGCGGCGGACACAACGACCCGGCAAGCGCCAAAGGATATGTGTTTCCGGTGGACTCGATCGACAATGTGCCGGATCTACATGGCAATCCCGCGGATGCGAAGCTGGTTCTATTTATCGGAGGCAACCAGTTTTTTGTGCTGCCACGGCTCATTGCTGGATTTGAAGCGGAGCATCCAGAACTGCGCGGGCACATTTTCTATGAGACGCTGCCGCCGGGGATTTTGCGCCGCCAGATGGCCAACGACAATACATTGACCCTGGGCAACCTGACGCTGCAGGTGACGCCGGATGTGTATGAAGCGGGGGCCCGCGTGGTCGATGCAATGGCGCGGCAGGGACAGGTCGAACAGTCCGTTCGCTACGCCACCAACGATCTGGCCATCATGGTGGCTGCCGGAAATCCGAAACACATCGCCGGACTCAAAGACCTTGGCCAACCCAGCCTACGGCTTTCCATGCCGAACCCTGAGTGGGAAGGCGTCGCGCGCCAGATTGCGGCCGCATTGCGTAAAGCGGGCGGCGAGGCGCTCTACCAGTCGGCATATGTCAGCAAAGTCGCCGATGGGACGACATACCTGACGCACGTTCATCACCGGCAGACGCCGATGCGGATCATGCAGGGAGAGTCCGACGCCGGTGTGACCTGGGCCTCTGAAGTGCGCTTTCAGGAAATGATCCATAACCCAATCTCTGGAGTTGCCATTCCGGCGGAGCAAAACAGCACCGCTGTCTACGCTGCAGGGGTATTGAGGAACGCGCCCCACGCTGCCGCCGCGCGCGCATGGGTGCAGTACCTCACCTTACCGCAAGCGCAGAAAATCTATCGCGACTACGGCTTTCAATCTGTCACGGGAAACGCAAAATGAAATTTCGCATGGAATTGCTGCCGATGGCCCTGGTGCTGGGCGTCGCCCTGGCAGGAAGTTTCGGGAATGCGGCGCTGGGAACCGCCCAGCAATCGTCGGCCACAGGGCCCATCGCTCCGCAGCCGCATGATCTTGCCAGCATTCCGGCGGGAAAACAAGGCGACCTGATCCGCCAGGGCAAGGACATTTTCGACCAGACACCGACCCACGCGAAAGCTTATGTCGGCAACCGACTGAGCTGCAACGATTGCCACCTGCAGGGAGGTACGGAGCCCAAGGCAGCGCCCTTGACCGGCGTTCCTGGATTGTTTCCCCAGTACAGCCAGCGGGCTGGTCGCGTGATCAGTTTTGGCGAGCGAGTGCAGGAGTGTTTCGTTCGCAGCGAAAACGGTACCGCTCCGCCGCTGGACAGTCCAGCGATGAACGCATTGCTTGCCTATATCGAGTGGATCTCTCAGGGCGTTTCCAAACAAGAGACGCTCGCCGGACGGGGTCTGGTGCAAGTGCCCTCGCTCACCGGCAATGCGGATCGCGGGGCGGTCATCTACCAACAGCGGTGTGCGGCATGTCATCAAGACAGTGGCGCGGGAGTGCCGGCTGTGTTCCCGGCGTTGTGGGGTCCAGACTCCTACAACGACGGCGCTGGTATGAACAAGATTCCCAAGATGGCGGCGTTTCTTGTCAAGGCGATGCCGCCGACCCAGCCGGGCACGCTCTCTCCGCAGGATGCGTACGACGTGGCCGCATACATCCATGTCAAACCGCGTCCAAAATTCAATCCCGCCTACAGCAAATACTGACGGGTATTGTCAAAAACGTGGCGGAGCGTGGGGGCTGGTAATGGAGAGCTTTCCGCTTTTGTGGGTTGAAACATCCAAGTTTATGCGTCCACATTTTTCTTTGCTGAATTCGGTTTCATTATTCATACCGTTTCCCGCGCTCTCCTGACCCCTATTCTGCAACCCGGGTCCAGTGGCCGGGGGCGACTTCGGCGAGGGGGCCTTCCGGCACGGTGGTGGAAAGTTCTGTTGTGGCCAGAGGAGCGTTGCGATTGCTGTGCATGGTGGGGACGGCGGCCAGCAAACTTCGGGTATAGGGATGCTGCGGATTCGAAAACAACTGCGCACAAGGCGCGATTTCTACGATCTTTCCCTTACGCATCACAGCCACGCGTTGCGCAATCTGAGCGACCACGGAAAGATCGTGGGAGATAAAGAGCAGGGCCGCGTTGGAGCGCTCTTTCAACTCGTGCAGCAAATCGAGAATCTGAGCCTGCACCGTAACATCGAGCGCGGTGGTGGGCTCATCGGCGATGACAAGCCTGGGGCGATTGACGAGGGCCATCGCGATCAGGATGCGTTGCCGCTGGCCGCCGGAAAATTGATGCGGATAGTCGTCGAATCGCAGATGAGGTTCCGGAATGGAAACCGATTCGAGGGCCTCGATTGCACGCCGGCGCACGGCGGACCGTGAAAGGTCGCGCTGATGAACGCGAATCGCTTCGGCAATTTGCTTGCCGATCGGCATGACGGGATTCAGGGCGGTCATCGGCTCTTGAAATACCATGGCGGCATCACGGCCGCGGCGCGCGACCATGTCTCTCGCAGGAAGTAGCAGCCAATCTTCCTCGCGAAACCAGATGCTGCCGGAGACCTGGGCGCGTGGATCGAGCAGGCGCAGAATCGCCAGCGCGGTGACGGATTTTCCTGATCCAGACTCGCCTACCAGCGCCAGCGATTCCCCCGGGTCAATGGAAAAGCTCAAATCATCGACAGCAATGTGTCTCCCCGCATCGGAGGAAAATGTGATCGAGAGGTGGTCCACGCGGAGAAGAGGCTGCACGGGCTTATCTTAGTGCATGGCTAGGGGGCAAGGGCGCGACCGGCAGTCGCCTAGCTACGGAACAGATCTTGCGAATGCGTCTGGATGGAGAAATCTATAATCACTGCAACCGTTGCAATGGGGCGCCCATGCCGTACTTTCTCCGCAAAGCTGTCGCCGACGATATTCCTGCATTGGAGAAGTTGATTGAAGCCTCCGTGCGTGGATTGCAGGCCGGAGATTACACGCCAGTACAAATCGAAGCAGCACTGCGAACCGTGTTTACGGTGGATAGCCAACTCATCAAAGATGGGACGTATTTTGTGGTCGAACAAGACGGCGAGATGATCGGTTGTGGCGGCTGGAGCCAGCGCAAGACGTTGTGCGGCGGCGACCATCATGGTGTGCGGGAAAATGCGTTGATGGATCCATTGCAGGATGCCGCCAAGATTCGCGCGATCTTTGTGCATCCGTTGTGGGCCCGCCGAGGCATTGGGAGCTTGCTTCTGAAAGCGGCGGAGGAGGCTGCCATGGCTGCCGGTTTTAGGCGATTGGAGATGGGTGCGACGCTGACCGGTGTGCCTGTATATTTGCGGCGCGGATACCGCAAAACCGAAACGATGACGGTGCCGCTGGAAAACGGCGTGACTTTGCCGGTGGTTCGCATGGAAAAATCCTGCTGATTCATTATTCGCAGTCAGGTTCGCGAGCCGACTTGCGTCGCCAAAAAAATCAAGCGGTGGCAGCAAGAATGCCGCCACACAATCCTGCCAAGTTTTTTGCCGTACACTGACCTTTCCTCGCCATGGCCGATGGTTTTGCCCAATCCGTCAAGCAGCAAGCCGATATTGTTCGCATCGTCGGCGAGTACATGCGCCTGACAAAGGGAGGCGCACAAAGCTTCAAAGGGCTGTGCCCGTTTCATAAAGAGAAGACACCCTCGTTCAATGTGCAGGCGGCGCAGCAGTATTACCATTGCTTCGGCTGCGGCCAGTCCGGTGACGTGTTCACGTTTGTGCAGAAAATTGAGAACATCAGTTTTCCTGAGGCGGTGCGGACGGTGGCGCAGAAGTGCGGCATTCCGCTGCCGAAGCGCGAATTTTCCTCGCCGGAAGAAGCGCAGGCGTCGCGGCTGCGTTCGAAGTTGCTGGAGATCCACGACCAGGCCTGCCGCTATTTTGAGGAACAACTGCAGAGTCCGGAAGCGGCCCGCGCGCGCGAATATCTGACCGGCCGCGGTTTGACGGCGGAGGCCATTGCAGCCTTTCGCATTGGCTATGCGCCGGATTCCTACTCCACCATGCGCGACCGTTTCCAGTCCGCGTTTGACGAAGAGGTTTTGCGCGGTAGTGGTCTATTTTCCGCCAAGGACCAGGCCGAGGGCGTCAGCGGAACGATGTATGCGCGCTTTCGCAAGCGCATCACGTTTCCGATTCGCAATGAAGCGGGTCGGGTGATTGCTTTTACGGCGCGGGCGCTCGACAACGATGAAAAGGCGGGGCCGAAGTATTTGAACTCGCCAGAAACGCCGCTGTATACCAAGGGCCATGTGCTCTTCAACCTCGACAAGGCGAAGCAGGCGATCCGTCAATTTGAATTTGCATTGCTGGTGGAAGGGCAGATGGACTGCATCTCCGTCTACATGGCTGGCATAACGAATGTGCTGGCGACCAGTGGCACAGCCTTTACCGAGGTGCAGGCACGGCTGCTGGGCCGGCATACGCGGCAAGTGGTGGTGAACTTCGATCCGGACACGGCCGGCGCGAATGCGGCAGAAAAGTCCATCGCGCTGCTGATTGAAGAGGGTTTCAGCGTGAAAGTGGTGACGTTGGAAGGTGGCCTGGACCCGGACCGGTACGTGCGCGAGCGGGGAACACCGGCCTACATTGCAGCGCTACGTGGGGCGCGCCGACACAGTGATTATTTAATTGAGCGGGCACGCACGCTGTTTCCACCAGTCACGCCGGACGCCAAAGTGAAGGCGCTGAATTTTCTGTTGCCGCACATGCAGCATATTCCCAGCCGCATCGCGCGTGATGAGTTCGCCGCCGATGCCGCGCAAAAGCTTGCCATCGATTCCGCATTGCTGCGGCAGGAGTTGAAGCAGGCTGCTTTCGCGCGGCGCACGGACGTCCGCTCGAAATCGTCGGTAACAGCGGGATGGAGCGAAGCGGAAAAATTGCTGTTGCGTGCTCTCACTTTGCCGCCGGGTCAGCCGGCGCGGGAGCTGGCGCGGCAGCGAATGACGGAGGAGCCTTCGTTGTATGAAGGACTGGCGGCCTCCGCGTTGCTGGCTGCGTTTTTGGAGGCGGAGGCGATTTCCAATCCATTTGACCTGGCACCGGATGAGTCGAGCCGCCATTTGCTGGCAGCGGCGTTGATGCATGGAAACCAGGAAATTCAGCCGGAGCAAGTGGAGGATGCGTTTCACTCCTTGCGTCACAGCAGGCTGGAACGTCGTCAGCGCGAACTGCGTCGCTCACTGGCGGAGGCGGAACTTCGCAATGACACCGAGGCGGTGCGGGAGTTGATGACCGAGAAAATCGCGCTGGATCGTGTGTTGCGAGAGGGCTGAGACAGGTTGCACCTAAAACCTTGCCGCAGTTGGGTGTTTGCGCAAATGATTCTGACATAATTCGGCGTTTGACCATGCCTCCAGCGGATGCATAGACTGAAGTTGGTTCTCCACGGAAAGCGTTTTACGAAGTGGCCATGCAGTCTACACGCGCAGTTGGTTTCAGCTTTCGGATTTTGTTGAGTGCTCTCGGGCTTTCGCTGGCCCTGTCGGCATTGTCGGTTACGATGTGGGCCCAGGCGTCCTCGTTTCAGGATTCCTCTTCGCAGTCGTCCCCGTCGAGAGATTTGTCCACGCCAACGCCGCCAAAACAATCTGGAGTCTCGTCGTCTTCCCGCACTGAATCGGGCGAGCCGGTCCCGCTGCCGGAGACGGACATTGCACCTCAGCCCAATGCGGCACAACTCGCGGCCATCCCGGCCGCGATCGATCCGACGGGCCCAGCCATAGAGTTGGAAACGTCAGAGGCGATGTTCGATGTGATGGCGGGCCTGAATACCTGCGGTTATAACGAGGGGCTGTCGATTTCCGATCCTCTGCGCCAGAAAGTGCGCGATGACATTGCGCAGGCACTGCAGCAGTCCGCGGCCGCGCGCGATAGTCGGGATCGACTCTGCACCTTTATCCACGGCCATACGATGAACGGTGTCTCCGTCAATCTTGCCGCGTACATTTCGCTGGCATTATTTCTGACGCCGCCGCCAGAGTTGACGACAAATGTTTCGTCTTCAGATTTGCCCCCGGACGCCGCAACGTTGGTCGGACTGGCTTCTCCACTGCGAAACTTTTCCCAGGCCGTGAACCTGCACGTGATCTGGGTGCTGAACCATCCCGCCTATGAAGCGCTGGCGAACAAGGTTCGGGCGGCGATGAATCAAATGCTGATCCAGACTGACCTGTACCTGAAACAACCTCCGTTGACGAACGGCAATCGCCGATTTCTGGTGATTATGGACCCATTGATCGCGCCCGGAGAACGGAATGCCCGCGTGTACGGAGGCGACTACATCGTGGTTTCGTCTCCAACCAACGGCAAGATCGATTTGAAGCCGGTGAAGCACACCTATCTTCGCTTTATCCTGGAGCCACTGATCTATGCCCGGTCGAACTCAATCAATCAGCTCCGACCGATTCTCGATCTGGTGCAGCCCTCTCCGCTGCCCTACATCTACAAGAGCGACGTTCTCACACTGGTGACTGAGTGCATGATTCGGGCGATTGAAGCGCGCTCGATGGACACAGGCGTCCCCGTTTATAAGATTCCGGCGCATATTGATCGTAGCCAGCTGGCTGCCGTCAACAAGCAAGAGAATGCATATGAACACGCGGTGGCGGAAGTGCGCAATCAGACGGTCCGTGACGATATGGTTCAGGGTTTCATTCTGACGCAGTACTTTTACGACCAATTGAACGGTTTCGACGAGAGTCCGAGATCGCTGCCGGAGATGGTTGGCATCATGATCTACGGAATGAACGTGGACATTGAGAAGCATCGCGTGCAGGACATCGTTTTTGCCTCGCATACGGACCAGAACGTGGCGACGCCTGCCGCTCCGCAGTCAGCCGGCCTGGACGAGGCGGAAAACAAACTGATCGCCGGAAATACAGCCGCAGCGGCGCAGTTGGCCCAGCAGGCGCTTGATCAGCACACAAGCAATCCAGGTCGAGCGCACTTCATTTTGGCGCGGGCAGACATTATGAGCGGGAAGATGGATGCCGCAGTGCAAGAGTTCACCGAGGCATCCAAGGTTTCCCATGACTTGCGCACGATTGCCTGGTCGCATATCTATCTGGGCCGTCTCGATGACCTGCAGGGAGACCGCAGTGCAGCCGTCGCGGAATATCAGGCGGCGATGCAGTCGCGGGATGGACGGCAGGACACCAGTCGGGCAGCCGAAGCCGGATTGAAGGCGCCTTTTGCTCCTCCGCAGGCGGCGCAACGGGGACACGATGACAGTTCCGGCGATGGCGCGGCCAGTTCGCACTGAACGCGGATTTCATATCCCCGCAGTTGAAGCGAATCGTCTTTGCGAGGCTGGCCGCGACAAGGTGGTCATGGTTGCATCCGGATGTGCGTTCTACGCGGAGATTGGCTGTAAATATGGAGCGAGCGAGAAGGAACGCACTACACTGGCCTCTAGGTTGACATGAGGAGACGAAACGGCCTTGACTAACCTCCGACCCGCCTCTTCGCATAGCCGAGCCGTTCCTTCCGTACAGCCAAGGGACCCCGAAAATCAGACCGTTCTGCCAGCAGGTCGCGCCGCATTGCTGGATCGGCTGCAGCAGTCGCTTCATTATCAGTTTCGCCATCCGGCTCTCCTCGATCTGGCCCTTACCCATAGTTCCGTTGCCTATGAAGAGCAGACGGAGCAAGATCCCAAGGCGGACAATGAGCAGTTGGAGTTCCTTGGGGATGCTGTGCTGGGCCTGGTAGTGACGGAACATCTTTTTCGCGTGTACCCGGAATTCAGCGAAGGGGCGTGGACTCGATTGCGGGCACAATTTGTCAGTCGTCCGCACCTGGCGCGGGTTGCCCAGGCCGTAGGATTGGGAGAGTTTCTGCGGCTCGGCAAAGGCGAGGAAAAAAGCGGCGGCCGAAAAAAGCCCGCGATTCTGGCCAACGCCGTCGAAGCGGTGATTGCATCTGCCTATTTGGACGGTGGGATGGAGATAGCCGTGCGTCTGGTGCGCAGATGGTTGCTGGATGAAACGTTGGAAGCCGTAGTGGAAGCTGCGCGAGCCGGAGAAGTAGGCGATTATAAGTCCATGCTGCAGGAATATTCGCAGGCGCATGGGTTGGGGCAACCGAGCTACCAGTTGACTGCAGAAACCGGACCGGATCACAGGAAGAGCTTTGCGGTTGAGGTGAAGCTCCTGCAACCATCCGGGACAGAAAATACGCTGGCCTCGGCCACCGGCACGCGCAAGAAACATGCTGAACAAGAAGCCGCGCGTCTGGCGCTGCAGCATCTACGTTCGCTCACCGCGGCAGGACAGTTGCTGCTGACCGAGGAGCCGGCATCTGTGAAGGTTGCTTCAGAAAAACCTCACGCGAGGAAGAGGAAATGACCGGCGAAACCGATCCATCCCTGCGCGTAACTTCCTCTTCAGTGTCGCCGGTTTCTGCCGCTGCTGCGCCGGCACGGATACGACACCACCACGAGATCCTGATCCTGATCCAGACCACCCTTACTTTTTTGGTGGGCGCACTGTTTGTGTTGACGTTTATCGCTCAACCCTATCGGATTCCCTCCGGATCGATGGAAGAGACTCTATTGATTGGCGACTTTCTGCTGGTGAATAAGGTCATTTTTGCGAACCCTGGACCCTGGAAGTCGCTGCTTGCCTATGAGCCCGTCAAGAGAGACGACATTGTCGTGTTCCATTATCCAATCGATGCTTCGATGTACCTGGTGAAGCGCGTGATTGGGGTACCGGGGGACGATCTTCATCTGCACCGTGGGTTGGTCTACCTCGATGGACGGCTGCAACGCGAACCGTTTGCGCTGTACATTCCCAGTTATGCGAACCCATTTCGCGATGACTTTCCCACCTCCACGTACACAGACCCCGGAGTCAGCAGTCGATGGTGGATGCAGATGCAGCGGAACGTCCACCAGGGCCAGCTACAGATACCGGCAGGACAATATTTTGTCCTGGGCGATAATAGAAATGACAGTTTGGACAGTCGCTACTGGGGACTGGTGCCGCGCCAGAACATCGTAGGAGAACCGTTTCTGGTTTATTTTTCAGTCGTTACCGCAAGCAGATCGGAAATCACGGGTCTTACCAGCGATCGGCTGGCCCGCGAACGCGGTTGGTGGAACGGTTTGACTGGGGCGACTCGCTGGAGCCGCATTTTCCACGTAATTCGTTAGCCACTCGAAATCGGAGAAAACCTTGGCCGGTCAGCAACTCGCGCAAGACGCTTCCAATCCTCAGCAACCAGAAACTCTGTTCGAGTTTATTGCGTCCATCTGCACTGTTCTGGTGGTCGGACTGTTTATCATTACGTTTGTCTTCCAGAATTTCGAAATTCCATCCTCCTCGATGGAGAAGACGTTGTTGATTGGCGACCACGTCCTGGTCGACAGGATCACATTCGCACCGCCAACCCGCTGGGCGCCCTTTATTCGTTACCGCAACATTCGTCGCGGCGACATCATCGTGTTCTACAAGCCGGGCGAACCGAAACTGTTTCTGGTGAAGCGGGTAGTTGCCATTCCAGGCGATCGACTGCACCTGGAGCACGGCATTGTGTATTTGAACGGCAAGCCGCAAAATATGCCGTATGCGACGCTGCCGTCCGACGATGGCGATCCGAACGATGCGTACTACCCTTATCGCGATGATTTTCCCGCGGTCCCGCCGCCGCCGGACTCGGATGTAACGGCGACGTGGTCGGTCGATCTGCCCCGTCACATTCAAGATGGCAATCTCGTCGTCCCTCCCGGCGATTATTTCGCGATGGGCGACAATCGCATGGTATCGCTGGATAGCCGCTACTGGGGATTTGTTCCGCGGCAGAACATTCTTGGCCGGCCTCTCTTTGTTTATTGGTCTTTCATCACGTCAGAAGACCAGGTGAACAGGACTTCAATCGCGGATAAGGTTGGCTTTATGGGGCATGTCCTGATCCACTTTTTCGATCGAACAAGGTGGCGCCGGACCTTCCATCGCATCCAATGATTTGCCCGAACCATTCATGAAAAACCCAAGCAATCCAAAGGGGAACATGAGTCGCGCACGCATCCTTTTCCTCGCCGCATTTGCGTTCCTCGTGTTTGCGATTGTTGTGCCTCCGTTCGTCAACATCAATCGCTTCCGGCACAGCATTGTGCAGTCGATCAGCGCCGGTCTGGATCGGCCCGTATATGCAGACGCAGTGGACCTTACATTGCTTCCTCGTCCTGCGTTTGTGCTGCACCACCTTACAGTGGCAGAGTGGCCGGCGTATGGAGCGGAGCCGGTGATCACGGCGGAAACTGTGACCGCCAGTCTGCGGGCCAGCACACTTTGGCACCGCCGGGTAGAAATCGCCAGCCTGCATTTCGATGCTCCCAGCGTGAACCTTGTCCGCGACAGCAGCGGTCAATGGAACTTTGAATCCCTGATCGGCAACTCGCCGATTCTGCGGTTGCCGGCAACATCTGGCCCGGCCTCTTCCGCGAGTCCGCCGCCATTTCCGTATGTGGAGGCGACGGACGCCCGCATCAACTTCAAGCGGGGAGCAGAAAAGCTGCCGTTGTCGTTGGAAGAGGCGGACCTTGCGTTCTGGAAAGAGTCGGAGAACGAGTGGCACATTCGGATCAAGGCACGTCCGGTGCGCACAGACCTGCCGCCCGGAGACGCGGGACAAATCCTGGGAGAAGCTTCTGTCAAGACATTCGGAGTGTTCATGGATGCTCCCATCAAGGCGAGCTTCGAATGGCGTCGCGGGCAGATGGGGGAAATCAGCCGTCTGTTGCACGGCGAAGACAGCGGCTGGCGGGGCTCCGTGGACTGGACGGCAAAGGTGCAGGGAACACTCGCACAAGCCCGGGTGACAACGGACATCCAGGTGGAGGAACTTCGTCGCGCCGAGTTCATTCCGCCATCGGAGATCGACTTGGCTGCGCATTGCACGGCGCGATATGTGCATGAGGACCGCGGCCTGGATCAAATCAATTGCAATGTGCCTCTGGGGGGGGGACACTTGCTGGTTAAATCCACTCTTCGCAGCTTGTCATCGCCGGGCGATACGGGCAATTCTGTTCCGTCTGAACAGACTCACGCGGCCAGCGGCAGAGCCCTTCAAATTGCGCTGCAACAGGTACCCGCTGGTTTTTTCCTCGATCTACTACGTCACATTCATCCGGGTGTTCCTGCAGATACGACGATTACGGGTGAAGTGAATGGCAGCGCCAACTGTAAATGGCGTGGTCTCGATATGTTGCATGCGTGCTCAGGAGAAGTGCGCTCGACTCCACTGACACTGAGTTTGCCGCATGTCGAACACTCGCTCCATCTTTCGCCGCTGCTAGTTTCCGCCAACGGGACGACGGATGGTTCGGGCAA
>JAJZCA010000073.1 GCA_021798735.1 Acidobacteriota bacterium
CCGCCATGGTCCAGGCGGCAACCAAGATGCTTGAAAATCTAAACGTTCCCAAGAAACAAATTGCTTTCGACGAATTTTAAGCGCACCCCAGAAGCGCTTCTTTTGGATAGCAAATCCCAATCCGAGAATCTCGCGTTCTTATGCCCTTGCCATGCGAGAATCGGCATTCCATAATCACGCAGTCAAGTCGCAAAAGAAATAATCGCAGTCAGGGTCAGGAGAACTGGCTCATGTTGATGCCAAGCTCGAATTTTTCGCCGTGCTGCAATGATTCTTCCCACGTCACTTCGCGGCCAAGCCGCCCGGCCATTCGACCCAGCATGGCGCTCAAGGCAGTTTCCACACCGGCAGCCGATTGATTATGGAAATTTCCGGACGTAATGCTGTCGATAAATCCCCGATCTTTCTCCCGCTGCGCCTGCGCCAGGTTGTCATTGAAGACACCATTGGCCGCGAACTTCGCTGGAGCAGACGGCTGCGTCGATTGCCCACCAGCCCATGTCCACGCATGATCGCCCACGATCCGCATGGCGCCGGAGTATGGAATTTCGGCGTACCCATCGGCGCCAAATATGCGCGCCGAAACATCGAACCAGTCGTTGGGACCAAACTGCGTGCAGGAGAAACTGACGTGGACGTTGTCCGGATAGGTAAATGCAACCTCATAGTTGTCCCAGGTGTCTCCGGGATGAGAAATAATATTTCGTCCGCCGGTGCCGGTGGCCTTGATGGGATGCGCCTGCAGCGCCCAGTTGCAAATATCGACTAAATGAATGGCTTGCTCAACGATGATATCGCCAGAGAGTACAAGGTCCCAATACCAGCGGCGAATTCGAAGCTCGTCTGCGGACATGTTCGGCATGGGAGGATACGTGGAGGCCGGCGCGTTGTAATTTGCGGCGATGGTGCCAATCTTTCCCACTCCGCCCTGCTGGATGCGACGGATCGTCTCCACGAAAGGCGGGGCGCTGCGAATCTGGAAACCTACCTCTAGGCTCACCTTCCCCTCGGCACGTTTGCCAATTTCGAGCGCCTGTTTCGACTGCGCCACATCCACGCCGATCGGCTTCTCGCAGTACACGTGCTTGCCGCCGCGGACAGCGGCATCGAGATGCTGGACATGAAACCATGGGGGAGTTGAAATCTGCACGGCGTCGATGTCCGGCGACGAAGCGACTTCCTCAAACGCCGTATGGCCGTGGAACATCATCTTCGGGTCGATCTTCGGGTGTCCCTTTTCATCTGCGACCTGGTCGATGCGCGTCTTCGCGGGCTCCAGCTTGTCAGGAAACAAATCGGCCAAAGCCACCACGCGTGCGTTGGTGTTGTTCAAAAACGATTCCGCCACGGAAGTCCCGCGCGACCCGCAGCCCAACAGCGCCAACCGCACTGCGGAATTCGCTTCATAGCCAAAGACCGTTTTAGGCTTCAGCAACAATATTCCTGAAGCGGCCGCGGCAGTTCCGACAAATCTTCTTCTATCCATGGAAAAAACTCCTGATCTACGTTGGATTGGAATGGGCCTGGGTTGAATCGGTACGTACCTGGGCAAGGACTCGTTCGAGATACACCTTCTCGTGCTTCACATCTTCCATCTGTTGCGGGCCGGAGGTCTCGCGCTCAATTGTGATCGCCCCTTGATAGCCTAGCTTCTGGAGCTTCGAAAATACCTGCAGAAAATCCACGCGCCCCGTACCGATCAGTACTTCCTTGCCTAACTTCATGGGATCGGTCGGCCACATTCCATCCTTGGCATGAACGCTCCGAACGTGTTTCCCGATGATATCGACCGCATCCACAGGGTTCGCTTTTCCATACAGAATCAGGTTCGCCGTATCCAGGCCCACGCCGAGATTCGGCTGGTTCACATCCAGAATGGCTCGCGACATGGTGGTCGGCGTCTCCTGCCCGGTCTCCATCAGAAAATCCTGGCCGTTTCCGGCGCAATGGACGGCAACGTCGCGAATCGCCTGCACAGCGGGCTCGTACAGCGGATCTCCCGGATTCTCCGGCAGAAATCCGCAATGGGTCTGCACCCTCGGGATGCCCAGGCGCTTAGCAAAGTCGGACGTCTGCTTCAGGGCGTCGAGCCGTGCAGCGCGTGTCGCGGGCGGCACCAATCCGATGGTTGCGGGGCCCTCGGCAAAATCCCACACCAGGCGTCCGGGTCCAACGACCTCCGCGCTGGTGGCCGTCACTCCATGTTTTTCCAGCGCCGCGCTCAACTGCTGCGCCGCCGATGCGCTGAATCTTCCTATGTAGCCGTCAAGACTCAAAAAGCAATTCGACATTCCCAACTTCTTGACGCGCGCAATGGCCGCTTCGGGGTGGTCAAACTCCGGCGCAATCATCAAGCCAATCGCCATCGGCGCTACGCCCTTCTCGCTCGCCGTTGCGCTCGGCAAGCCGGCATCCTGCGCGAACCACGCGGCAGGGCGATCCGCTCCGTTGACAGCAAAAACGTCGCGCAAGGCGCCCGACTGGATCATGGCCGCTCCAACGGCGGCGCTTAAAAACTCTCTACGACGCATGCACTTCTCCTCTTACGACCACATCTACATGTCGATGTGTCACTCTTAGTTGTACCAACATTCGCCTGCGATATCTCCAGTACAGGAGGACGATTCGTATTCCAAGTTACCGTCTCAGACGCCGCAGTGCCAGTTTTGCTGCGTTGTAGCCGCACATACCATGCACTCCGCCTCCGGGCGGGGTTGATGACGAACAAAGATATATCCGTTCGTCGGAAGTCGCATACTGCCGCCACGTAGGACGAAAAAGAAATTGGCGGAAATCGGCCGCGCCCCCGCCGATATCTCCTCCTACAAGATTTGCATCCATGGCTTCCAGATTCGCCGGAGAAAATGTCCGCCGCGCCAGAATGCAATCGCGAAATCCGGGGGCAAAGCGCTCGATCTGCGCCTCCACTCGCTCCAGCATGTTGCACGCTGAGTCATTGGGAACGTGACAGTACGCCCACGCAATGTGTTTCCCCGCAGGAGCGCGCGATGGATCGAACAGCGTCGGCTGGGCCAGCAAAACAAATGGCCGCTCTGCAGTATGTCCCGCTGCCATCGCGGCTTCAGACGTCACAATCTCCGCCATGCTTCCGCCCAGATGCACCGTCGCGGCACGCAGACACTCCGTCGCTCGCCACGGAACCGGTGCCGACAGCGCATAGTCCACTTTAAAAATTCCCGGACCATAGCGGAACTTTTCCATGTCCCTGCGATACCCCGGCGCTAGTTTCCCTTGCGACAAATGTAACAATTGCCGCGGGGTTACGTCGCACATTGCGATCTGGTAGTTTTGAACCTGATCGAAGCTGACAATGCGACTCGAGGGAAAAATCTTCCCGCCCAACTGAACAAGATGCGCGCACAATGCATGCGTGATGGCCTGCGCCCCGCCGCGCGGAATGGGCCACCCGACCGCGTGGGCCGCAGCGCCGAGCACCATGCCAAACGAAGCGCTGAGCGGCTGCTTGAGATTCAAAAACGAGTGCGCTGCAAGGCCCGCAAACAGTGCGCGTGTTCGCTCGTTGCGAAATCGTCGGCCCGCGACAAAAGTTGCAGACGCAACGGCATCCTGCGCAAATCTCGCCAGTAGAAAAGGATGGCTCGGAACACGCAGCAGCGGCCGCAGAATATCCTGCACGAATTCTGGCCAATGGTTCGCCAACGGCGCCATCAAATTGCGCCAGGCGCGGCCGTCCTCCCCTAGCGCTGCTTCCGCGTCGTCCAGATTACGTTCCAGCGTGATGGCCGTGCCATCGTCGAAAGGGTGCGCCAACGGTGCCGGCGAATGAATCCATTCCAGGCCGGTATCCGTCAGCGGCAGTGAAGCGAAGAACGGAGATCCGGCAGCCATTGGATGAACCGCGGAACCAAAGTCGTGGTGGAATCCGGGTAATGTCAATTCCATGGTGCGTGCCGCGCCGCCCGCCTGCGCTTCGGCTTCGAACACGTCCACTTGCATCCCCGCCTGGGCCAGCACAATCGCAGCCGACAGCCCATTTGGGCCCGCGCCGATCACGCATGCTTTCTTATGCCGAACATCGCCAGCGGCTTTGCCCATACATTGCACTCTACTGCGGGGGCGTCGTCATATCCGGCACATTCTCTCGCACCATGCCAATTTTTCCGTCCGGCCCAATTTCCAGCGTGGGAGCGTAGGCGCCCAGAAGCAGGCGACGCCACCAATCTCCCGTCGCCCGCTTCTCCCCCATCGTCGTGAACCAGTATTGCCAAAGCACCGCACGCACCATCCGTGGCGGATGATTCGGGAAAGGATTGCCCGCGAACAAAGACAGTGCGGCTGGATCGTTGCTCAACAACAGCTCTTCGGTACGGGGCACGATCGGATACTGTGTCCACGATCCCAGCGATGCGAACCACAGGTTCCAATCGAAACGCGGCTGATAGGGGGCATAAATGCCGGGAGGTTTGGCAAGGTCCTGCGGCTTGTAGCGGAATGGATACGCGACCCAGGTGTGGCCATCGTCCGATCCTTGAAATTCAATTTCATACCGGTCGGGAGTCATCACCGCGAACAACCCATATTCGTTGGCGATGCGAAACGGCTGCAACGCCGTTATCGGCGCTGTCGGCAGCGGAATGCCGCGCCAGAACATCTGCAGCATGGGCACGGTTGTCGCATAGAAAACCCAGTCGAGCATCACAGCCGTTATAGCCAGACCAGCAGAATGAAGGTGCCTATGAAGTCTCGATGTCCCCGTGGATGAAGGAGCTTCGCCGCCAGCGCTCTCTGGATTGCTCTCATTTTCTGCCGCAGCTTCGCTGCTGACGACGCTGAATCTCCAGCGTGCAGGCACAAAGCGCATCAGAAAACGGTCATCCAGTAGAAGGAATCCCAGCGCCAGCACAATGTAATTCAGAAACGCGTAATTGGCCGTGAGAATGACGCCTATCTGCCACGGTGTCACGATGAAAAAACAAACGATGCGCCAGCGCCGCGGCAGAAACAGCATCCACACCAACACCAGTTCCATCGCCAGCGTCGCAACCACTGTCGACGCGTGAAACCAGTGCGGAAGGTGCTCCACATACCAGCCAATCCACGTTGGCAGCGGGCCGTTCTGGTAGTACTGATCCATGGCGGTCAGGTGCCGCCACTGTGGATCTCCGCTGGCGAGTTTCACCACGCCCGACTCAAAATAAATCCGGAACCATTCCCACAACAAAAGAAAGAGACTGGCGCGCGCGGGCGGCCGTAGCCTTCCCCAGCCAGGGAAAAATCCAGCGGGCGCAAAGAAGAGGCAGAGAAAGCCGGCCTCCAGCAACATGCCATCGGACTGATAGCTGGAAAAGTCCCCGGCGGCGCTGACGAAGGAGAGGAAGCAGACGAAACAAACGGCCAGCGTGGCCCGAGGCCAAATATTCAAAGTGACCAGCAGCGACGCCACAATGCCCACCCAGCAAATTGCCATCAGCATGTGGGAGCCGCTGGAAAGCCATAGCAGCGTCGGCGCATACCAGAAGCGCAGCGGGCCCAGACCCACCGCAATCGCAGAAAGATATTGACCGGCGGGAAGAATTCCGCGCGGCCCGATCAGCCCACGAATCTGGAAGATGAGCGAATAAAACGCGGAAAAGTAGATGAGCCCAAGAGCGCGCAGAAAGATCCACCGCGAAATATGGCGATCAGGCGCACCCTGCTCGGAGTCGAACCAACTGCGAATTGTTCGTACGGGGGCCCAGTTCATCGACGAGACCGGTTCTCCTGATGCTATAGATTGCGAAGATCGTTCAGTGCGGCCTTTCTTTAAGGAAAGGCCACGAATCGAGGTTGTCTCCACGCCAGATACCTTCAGGAGAACCGGTCTAGCGAATTATAGAGCGGATAGCGCGATACCGACACAACGAACGGCGAGAAATACGATACCTCTGTGCCGCAAAGGCTCAGTCCTAAACCTGATGTACCTGCTCCGCGTCTAGGAGCTTTCCCGCGAAATAGATTACCCCCGCCGTCGCCACCGCCGCGCCCATGCACCAGGAGCAGACGCGTCTGTGCTCTGCTATTTGCTTGCGAACATTTCGAATCGCCATCGTCGCATCCAACGCCAGCTTGACGCGCAATGCCCTTTTCACCACGGGGCGTCCCGGCCGCGCAGCCAGCAGCAACGCCAAGGTGACGCCGTAGCTGGCCAGACCCAGCACCCCGTCCGGGATGCCGAGATGATAGGCGTCCTTCGACATGACAATTCGCTTCGAGCGGAACATCCTCCCCGGAGGATCCGGCAAGTCCTTCATGATTCGAAGCTGCACCAGGGCCACGGGTGCCAGCGATGCCATGGCGGCGCAACAACAGGCAATCGCCATGCCTTTGTGGAGCGGGCATACTTTCGCCAGGGCTGCTGGATTGCCGCCTGGTTTTTCGGCCGCCAGTTCGAGCGACATATATTTGCTTCCTTGTCGGTATTATTTCCGTTTGTACGCAACCACCATGGCCGTCACCAGTGCCGCGCCGCCGGCTGCAAACCATCTATGATGCAGATCCAGGAAGACCTGTGGGCTAAAGGAACAAGATTTCTTATCGAAGGGTCCGTGCGCGCCGTGACGACCCGGAACGTAATCCCAAAGGTTGTTCGGCCGATTCGGATCGTCCGGAACGCCTCTCTGCTGCGCCTTATATCCTGTCTCTCCCAGGTCGCGATCAAGCAGCCCTGGAGCGAACATCTGACCCGCAATCGATTCCACGGCGGGGGAGCCAACCCAATACTCGCGCCGCGGCCGATCCACGCCTGCAACCTGCACCACGACTTTGGCGGCAACTTCCGGCTGAAAAATAGGAGGCACCGGCTGCGGCTTGTTCGGCAGCCGATTCTTCATCCAGGTGAACTGGGCCGTATTCATCGCCGGCATTTGTACCACCGTCAACTGAACATTGCTTTTGTCGTGGTAGAGTTCGCAACGCAGAGAATCTGTAAATCCCATAATGGCGTGCTTCGCTGCGCAGTAGGCGGACTGCAAAGGAATGCTTCGCGCCGCAAGCGCCGAACCCACCTGAATGATGGTTCCGAAGTCTCGCGGCTGCATCCGGCGCAAGGCCGCCTGCGTGCCGTAGACATACCCCAGATAGCTGACCTCTGTGACCCGCTTATACTCCTCGGCCGTCATTTTCTTCACCGGCGAAAACACGGAAGCCATGGCATTGTTCACCCACACGTCGATCGATCCAAAAGCCTCCTCCAGCCTGCTGGCGGCATGCTCGATGGAGGGAGCGTCGCTCACATCCAGAGGCAGCACCAGCGCTTCGCCGCCCATTTGCTCAACCTCTTCGCAGCACGCTTCCAGCGCTTCTCGATTGCGCGCGATCAGCCCAATTTTCGCACCCTGTTTTGCAAACCCATGTGCGATGGCGCGGCCCAGGCCTGCAGAAGCGCCGGTTACCATCACCACTTGGTTCCTCTTCATCTCTCGTCCCTTTCTAAAGCTGCACGCCTGTCGTTTACCTGCGCGGACCGTAAATCCCTCTATTCCTGCAGTTTCTCCAGCGCTACATTCGCCACACAAGAAATTTCCCCGGCCATCCGTCCCGGCGGGCAAGATCGTGACTGATCGCTGGCTGCATCATATCCCGATCCTCGTTGATAAAAATAGATTCCCCTTGGGCAATTAAGTAATCAGATGTCCGGGCAGCTAATGCTTGTATCGTCAACCCCGCATTGGCCAAGCCCTTGCGTAGTCAGGACGCTGCCATCGCACACGAAAAGGTTACTTAAGTCATGCCTGCGCCCAAACGTGTCCGCCGCAAACGTGCACGGATAGTGCTATCCGTGCGCTCGCCATGTAGAATTTTTCTCCAGTGCCTGTCGCCGCTCTGTTCCATCGCACGCATTGCGCCGCACCAACAGCTTTAGGTCCAGGAGGAAAGACCCCATGAAATTACAAGGCAAGGTCGCTATCGTGACCGGTTCAGCCACCGGCATCGGCAAGGCAATTGCTACTGGAATGGCCGCGGAAGGCGCGGCGGTCGTTGTCGACTATGTAGGCGCCCCCGACCTGGCCAACGCCGTCGTTGGCAACATTCGCAGCAAAGGCGGCAAGGCGATGGCGATCGAGGCCGACGTTTCGAATCCGGATCAAGTCAACTCGCTCGTGCAGCAAACGATCAAGGCCATGGGACGCATTGATATTTTCGTCAACAACGCCGGCATGGAGTCGAAACATCCATTCACGGAATATCCGTTCGAGTTATGGCAAAAGGTGATTGCGATCGATTTGACAGGACCGTTCCTGTGCGCGCAGGCTGCCGCCAAAGCGATGATCCAGCAAGGAAACGGCGGTCGCATCGTCAACATTTCCTCTGTTCACGAGGATTTGCCGATGCCGACCAATGCGCCTTATTGCGCTGCCAAAGGCGGCCTTCGCATGTTGATGCGCACCATTGCCGTGGAACTGGCCCCGCATAAAATCACCGTGAACAATATTGCTCCCGGCGCAATTTATACCCCCATCGATGCGGATGTCGAGGCGAACAACAAGATCGAGTCCGCTTTAATGGCGGAAATCCCGCTCGGCCGCTGGGGAAAGCCGCAAGAAGTGGCCGACCTGGCCATCTTCCTCGCCTCCGACGCCGCCGGATATTGCACCGGCAGCACTTTCTTCATCGACGGCGGCATGCTGCGCCAGTCGGGTAGCCTGTAGCACATGCTTGAACCTTGTGCGATGACCGGAGCCGAGCGCCCCTATACCTTCATCGTCGAACGCAGCTCGGGCGTTGCGCCTTCAACCAGATGGATCGACGGGTTCTTCTGCAGGATCTCCATCGCCGCCATTACCACTCGATCATCCAGGGCAGACCCCTGGCGCAATGGAACCGGATAATTTACGGCCACCTCGAAGCCGGACGCAATCAAGCGCACTCTTGTATAAGGTTTAGGCGTGTCCATATGCACACCCAACCTCTGCTCCAGCCCAACATGTTGTCGTTCCAGCACCGGCTGATAATCGGCATAAAGCGTATTGACAGTCGCCAGCAGTTCTCTTTCCGCCAATGCCACATCGCTGTCCGTTCGAATCGGAAGACCGATTTCCCGCCAGGTGTATTCCGTACCGGGAAACTGTTTATACAGTGGACTCGTCTGAAATAGAACAGAGTTAGGAAACACTACGATGCGGCCCGTTGGCTTCAGTTCAATGCCGCTTCCAGCCAACTCCATTAAATAAAATCGCACCAGGCCGATGTCCACCACATCTCCGGTGACGCTGTTAGCGCCGTTAAACACCACGGTCACTCGATCCCCAACGCGAACGCCATAGCGACCGACCAGGAAAAAATAGGCAGCCACGGATAAAATCACCGTCTGCAACGCAACCGCGATCCCAGCCGTGATCAGCCCTGCATACGTGGCCAGCGAGCTGAAATCGCTGACAAATCCCAGCAGGATCACGACAAACATACAGAAACCCGTGATGACCCTGCGCATCACCAGAAACTGGCGCCTGCGCTTTGTATCGCGGATATAACGAAACGTGGCGCGTCGCCACAACTCGGAAAACAACCAGATCAGCCCAAGCAAGATCAGCAGGGTCGCAACACGCAGCAGCAAAGAGCGAAAAATCTCGTCGTATTCGTTGTCGACGGAATCCTGCAACTGCTTCAGGTTCGCCTGGCTCTGGTCCAGCAGAATCAGTTGCTGGCTCAGCGGCAATGTAGCATCGGAGATCTGCTTGAAATGCTGCACCAACATGGCCGTCGCCAGTTGCTGCTGCTCTGGAGTTTGCTGGACCCGCGGCTGCTCGGTTTGCGCAGCGGCCTGGTTGCCGGTTGCATTTACGGAACCGCTCTTGCCGCCGCCGTTCGTCCGCCCTGTAGGCCCTCCCGCCTGCCCCGTACTCTCTAGTTCCACTCGACCCTGCTGCAGGGTCAGGCGCAATGCTGCCAATAGCGGCGCACTCAAATGTTGGGTCGAGGTTTGCAATCGCGTCGTCTCGTTCCCCAGTTGATTCAATGCGCGCAAACTGCTCACCAGATGGACCATCTGGCCCATCTGCCCTATCAAACCTTCGTTCCGCGCACTGCTGGACGTGGGTAACAGGATGGGCGAAGCTGCCACGGAATTTTTCGCGATCGCCTTTCCTGTCGCCGTCTCCACAGGGATTGCCGCTGTCGGAACTGTCCGCTGCAGCGCCCGGATCTTTGCGGTTAGTTCTGTCGCCACCCCGCTGGCGTTGTCGGTCGAATTCACGAACGCCGCCAACTGATTCAGGTTGTCCTGGAGTGCGCCCGCCAGCTCCATTTGCCCCTGAATGGTATCCCACTGCGTTTTCAGCGATGTCCGCTCCTTCGCGCGAGCTTTTGGAATCTGTTGATTGATCTTGTCCAGCTCGATCTTCAGTGTTTGCAGTTGCAGGGCAACCCGCTGTTGCGCTTTCGCGATGTTTTGAGCATCGAAAACATTTGGGCTGCTTGCATCTGCTGCAACTGGCTTGCTCGACGATTCCCCAATCAACGCGGCCTGCGCAAGTGCCGACTTGAACTCCAGATTCACCACTTTCCGCGCGATTTCTTGCCCGTTTTCCACGTAAAGCTCATCGCTGGGTCCGGCTGCGTACGCTGCCGCTTTGTTCCACTGCTGGTACCATCGCAGCGCCAGGTTCATGTGGTTCATCACCTGTCCTTCGGTATTCGGCGCAATCGGTTTTGACGACGCCGATTGACCGTCAGCGGCGACCCATCCCAGCAAAACAAATACACCGAGGGGTACAACTAGCGCACGTAATCGTTTGGGTAAAACCCGCATGGAATCTCCAGGGAATCAAGTCTGTATCGCTTATTGATGCGTCGAAAAATATTGGCAGAAAAGGCCAGGCAGAGATTTACTTATCGCCGACCGTTATTTATCCCGGGACACAACGAAGTCGGGCACCCACAGCAACGCCCGCTTAAACTCTGAGTCCGGCAATGCGGAAAGATTTGCGCGAGCGGCCTCCGCGTGTGCATCTGCTACTCGAATGGCGTGATCGATCGAACTGTTCCGATGAAGAATGGCAAGAATTCGTTCGTGCCTGACACGTTCAAAGCCCTGGTCTTCGATCACCGCAAGAATATCGGCGCGCTCTTCCGCAGTCCCATGCTCCAGCGCATGCACCACCGCCAGGGTGGCCTTGCCTTCGCGCAGATCGCTGGCGGTCGGCTTGCCCAGGACCGCTTCGCTGGCGGTCAGATCCAGGACATCGTCCACAATCTGAAAAGCTAACCCAACGTTCCGCCCATAATCTCCAAGCGCCTCTTCCACTGCCTGGGACGAACCAGCCAGCACGCAGCCCAGTTGCATCGAAACGCGAAACAAGCACGCCGTCTTCCGATAAATCAGTTCGTAATAGTCATGCTCCGTCAGCGCACTGCCAAGGTTCTCCATCTGCAGCAGTTCGCCTTCGACCATCTGCTGCGTCAGGCCAATCAGCAGATCGAGGATGCGAAAATTCCGCTCCTCCAGCGCAACGCGAAAGGCCTGCATATAGAGCCAGTCGCCCGCCAGTACGCACTTGGAGTTGCCCCATTGCGTGTTCGCCGAAGGGCGCCCGCGCCGGATGTCGGCCACATCGATGATGTCGTCATGCACCAGCGTCGCCGTATGCACCATCTCGATGACAGCGCCCAGGCGGATACTGCTGTTGCCGTTGTAGCCCAGCGCTTTTGCCGCCAGCAGCAGCAGCGCCGGGCGAATCCGTTTGCCGCCGCCCTCACGAAGATAGCCCGCAATCTCTGTGATGGAATCGACCTCGGACGCGGACAGACGTTCGAATTCCAGCTCCATCGCGACGAGTTCGTCACGGAGCAGGTCGAACACCTCTTTCGCCGTCGTGATGGCCGTTGTGCTCAAATTCCTTCCACCCTTACTTCTCCATCGCCGCCGAATTTCGCCAGTATCCCCATACTATGCAGATGCATCCGCAAGCGCCGTCGGCTAATTGGAGCGATAATTTGTGAACTGCAGGTCGATCCCAAAGTCGTGCTTCTTCAACATTGCAATCATATCCTGCAACGTGTCCCGGTCCTTGCTGCTGACTCGCACCGTATCCGATTGGATCGTCGCCTGCGCCTTGCTTTTCGACTCCTTAATCAGCTTGACGATCTCTTTCGCCTTCTCGATCGCAATCCCCTGCTGCAGCGTAATCTTCTGGCGAACACTGGAGTTGGCCGCCGGCTCGATCTTGCCGTAGGTCAACGCCTTCAGCGAAACTCCCCGCTTGGCCAGCTTCTGCTGCAAAATCTCCGTGACCGCTTTCAGCTTGTATTCGTCACTCGAAGCAAGCTGGATCGCCTCTTCTCCTTCCAGCTTGATTTCAGAATGCGTGTCCTTCAAATCGAAGCGGGTACGGATTTCCTTCGAGGCCTGGTCCACCGCATTCAAGACCTCCTGCGCATCCACTTTACTCACAATGTCGAACGAATTCTCTGTCGCCATACTTCCCTGTCCTTATTCGATTCAATTCTCTACATGATGCCCAAGGTCTGTCTTGCACTCGCCGGCTCGCGGCTTGGCGCTTCGCGACAGACGAAAAAATCGATAGAAGTTTTCCGTCGTCGTCAAAGCCATGGTCTCATAGTTCACGCCGCGAACCGCAGCCAGTTGCTCCGCCACCCGCCCTACCATCGCCGGTTCGTTGCGCTTACCCCGATGGGGTACCGGTGCCAGAAAGGGGGCGTCCGTCTCAATCAAGATCCGATCCTCTGGGAGTTTTGCCGCTACATCCCGGATTGGTTGGGCCTTTGGAAAGGTGATATTGCCGGCGAAGGAAACGAGAAAACCCATGTCCATCGCCTGCTGCGCGTGCATGGATTCACCCGCAAAACAGTGCAGCACTCCGCCCAGTCCGGTCGGTCGCCAATGCTCGTCCAACAGTGCCAGAGCGTCATCCCATGCATTCGCGCTGTCCGCGGAGGCACGGCAGTGAATCAGGATCGGCAGTTTATGGGCCGCCGCAATCTTCATCTGATCCACAAATGCCCGCTGCTGCACCTCGCGCGGCGAATGGTCATAGAAATAATCCAGCCCAATTTCGCCAACCGCGACCACTTCCGACTCCGCAGCCAGAGCATCCAGCTTGTTCAGCGCATTCTCATCCGCCAAGTTCGCCTCATGCGGATGGATTCCTGCGCTGACCGCGATCTGCGGCATGTCCGGTCTCGATCGATACTCCCGGCTCAGATCGAGCGCCGCGTGCATGGTGTCCGGCCCCTCCCCAATGCCCACGGCCAAAATGGTTTCGACGCCAGACTCGTAGGCACGCACCAGCATCGCCTCACGGTCCTCTGCGTAGCGGTCACTGTCCAGATGCGCGTGCGAGTCGACCAGCATGGGGACTTCC
>JAJZCA010000074.1 GCA_021798735.1 Acidobacteriota bacterium
TTACAAAGGGAAGAAGCGCGAACTGCGTGCCTCGCTGCCTACTTTGTATCGGCGCCATTTTGATGCGGTTCCAGGTACCAGGGGATATTGGCGACCACGGTGCGCTGGGCCCCGCGGAGATACAACATTGTTTTTAGCAGTGTGGCTCGCTGGTTATGCAGGAGATAGAAATACCATCGGCTCTCAACCAGTTCTGGCAACAGGACCAGCAATTGTCGGGTAGGATTCGCTTTTTCCAGCGCGTCCACCTGATCGAGTATGGGGCCGAGGACGCGTCGAGTCGGCGATTCGATCTGGATCAGGATGGGTTGCGGCAAATTTGCGCGCTGCAATGGTTGGATGACGTTCTTCTGCCACAGTGACACCAGCGGTTGCTCGCCTTCGTCATTTTTCACGTGGATGCAATAGACTTCCGTGGAGATGGAAAGGGCGAAGCGCAGTCCTTTGGCGGTGACGCGATTCCAGCCGGGAATGGGCAGGATGACGATGGGCTGGCTCATTTTGCCGGTGTCGAGCGCTTCCTTGGCGGCAACCTGGCGGCCCACCCAGAGATAGTGATGGTGGATGGCCAGCATGAGCAGGATGATCGAGGGGATCACAATGGCGGTGATCCACGCACCTGAGGTGAATTTTGTGACCAGCACGACGCAGACGGTGATGCCGGTTGCGATCGCTCCAATTCCATTGACGGCCATGCTGAGTTTCCAACCAGGGCCGCGCTTGCGACGCCAGTGCAGGACCATTCCCGCTTGCGAAAGCGTGAAGGCGAGAAAAGCGCCGATGGCGAAAAGAGGAATGAGGCGGTCTGTCACGCCGCGAAACAGGATGAGGAGGAAGGCCGCCGCCAGAGCCAGCACATAGACGCCGCCTGAATACACAAGACGCCGGCCGCGAAGCGTAAAGGCGAAGGGAAGATATCTGTCCCGGGCGATGTTATGGCAGAGGCGGGGAAAATCTGCGAAGCCGGTGTTTGCCGAGAGCGCTAGGACCAGCAAAATGGAAGCGATGGAGACGTAGTAAAAAATGCCGCGTCCGCTGACGGCTGCAATCAACTGCGAGAGCACGCTTTGATATCCGGGCGCAAATGGATCGGTCGCTGCAATGTGGTAGGCAGGCGCCAGGAAGGCAATTCCTAACAGGAGAACGGCGAGGAGGGCGATGATGATGGTGAGGGTGAGTTGGGCGGACTTCTGGCGAGGCTCCTGGAACGCGCCTACGCCGTTACTCACGGCTTCGACGCCGGTCATAGCAGTACAGCCACTGGAAAAGGCCTTCAATAGCAGCCAGAGGCTGACCACCGCAGTGGCGTGACCCAGTTGCGGCGGAGCGACGACGGGGTGGGGATGGCCGCCGGAGAGGATGACCTTGGCTGCGCCCCAGGCGATGGCGGCGAGCAGGCAGGCGATGAATAAATATGTGGGCGCCATGAAGATGACGCCGGAAGAACGCGCGCCGCGCAGGTTCAATACGGTGAGGATGGCCAGGATTGCGAGGCAGAGGGCAAGGGTATGAGGTTGGAGTTTTGGCAGCGCCGAAACCAGCGCGCCAACACCGGCGGAGATGCCGACGGCAACCTCCAGGATGTAGTCCACCATGAGGGCCGAACCGGCGAGCAGGCCGACGACAGGGCCGAGATTTTCTCCGGCCACAGTGTAGGAGCCGCCGCCGTTTGGATAGGCAGCGATGGTCTGACGGTAGGAAAAATACAAGATCGTGAGCAGCGCCAGAATGGCGGCCGTAATCGGCAGGACGAAATGGACGCCTGCCATTCCCAGCGGAATCAGCAGGGTCATGGCGGCTTCCGGGCCGTAGGCGGCGGAGCTGAGGGCGTCGAGGCCGAAGATGGGAATGCCCTGGGGGGCGCCGATTTTTTCCGCGCGATCTTCCCAGGAGGCAAGCGGGCGGCCGAGTAAAGCGTCGAGAATTTTCATCGCGGTCGTTTCATCGTACCTGGGGCGTTATGAAGTGACACAGGAGAAATGCATTACGGGCGGTCCGATCATGCCCTGAAGTCTAGTTTAATGCGTCATGCAGATTGCCGACTATGCATGGCGGCGCGCTTGGCCTTCTAGAGAAGGCCCGTTTGAGAATGCTCGTCCTTGATGGAATCGGAGCGCTCGTCGTGAATGAACCAGGTCTCAAAATCGAGACCTGGGGCACCCGCATTTCGCCAGACACGTACACCTTCACCCGGTCAGAGACCTAGGAGATCCGAAGGCGCTTGTATCCCAGGTGGCTGAGTGTGAGAACGACCGTGCCGAGGAAAACCGAAAGTGCGTACCTATAATCCGGGGACTCGATGACGAATGGGAGTATGCCGATGGCGAGTGCAGGCGGCATGTGCAGGTCGAAAAGACGAAGGACGCCGACGGAGCACAGCACGGTGATCATGACCGCAACAAAACCTGGATGGAGCGTATGTTCAGCGATGAGTCCCGTACCCGCCGTAATAAGGCAGACGAATGGCAGTAATGCGGGCCGTTTCATCCAGCCTGGAACTTCCGGGTGTCCGAAAAGTTCGTAACCCATGACGATGAGAGGCGGGAAAAGGAGGAACCGCATGCCCGTGAACTGGGCTGCGGCACCAAGTACAAGGACGAGGCCCATGAGCGCAACAAACCAGAAGCGGTTTTGCGGCACCGCTTCGAGCGTATCGAGGACTTTAGAGCCTTTGGCGTTGCCGACAGAATGCAGGCTGGTGGAGGGCGGATATCGCTTCCGCAGCATCAAGATTAACGCCAACAGACTCAGGTCAAAAAAGATGGCGATGGGATAGAGCCAGCTATGCTCGTTCAGGACCAAAGGGAGGACACCCGCTGAAATGGCAGGCGACATACTGCACCTCAACAGTTTTATGACGGCGAGGCTGACGATGACAATGAGGAGAATGGTCAGTGCACTGTAGTGCAGGTGACGGGTGCAGAACAACCCGAAAGCAGCCGTGAGCGTTGGCGCGAAAACAAGCTGTGCAGGTTGGCGAGCCCATTCGCCGCTGGGGCGGAGTAGAACGTCGTGTGACAACGCAGCGAGTTCCGGGAAGAGTACGACAGCGATGCCAGTCAGGTGAGCGGCGAAGGCAATCGATCCCATAAAGGAGACTACAACAAGCTCCAAGAGCAGCCGAGAGCTTACCCTCTTCAAAGAACCCGTATATCGCATCATGAAGTTATACAGGAGAAATGGGTCACGGGCGGACGGTCATGTCTTAAGGCTAGAAGTGACGAACGACATCCTCTCCTGTTGCAGTTTTGTGACGATCGCGTTCCAGGGAGCGGCTGACCAACTCGCGCGAACCGAGGCCAACAGCCAATGCCAGCGCCAGCACAATGCCTCCGAATAGAATGCCAAAGCCAAGGTCGACGATGCTGCGCGCGATCCCCAGATGATCGAACACCATGGCGGCGGTAAACACGAGGACCAGCCATTTGGCCCCTAAACTTAACAGTCGGGCATGCTGCAGGTTCATATTGACGCCGTTGATGAGGACGCTGCGGGACAGGAAGCGAGCGACGATGATGCCGAAGATCAGGAGCACAACGGCGGCGACGATCTTGGAAATATAGGTGACGACGTAGGCGGACAAGCCGGAAGACAGGGAGGCGGCGAAGGCGGCGATGCCGACAAACAAGCCGGCGATAACGGTGAGCCAGAAGACGATGCGTGTGACCAGGACGGTTGGCGTATTGGCGGAGGACCAGTCGGAAATATTGGCGAGGCCGGATTTTTCCACACGGGCATCGAAGTGGAGCGCGAGCAGGATGCGTCGCAGAACGGCGGCCAAAACCCATCCGATGAAAACGGAAACCAGCAGCGCGACGATGAGCGCAAGGACGCCGGGTAGCAGTGTAGCGACTTTGAATACGGCACGATGAAGCGATTGCAGCAGCGCTTGATGTACTTGTTCCCACATGACGGACTCCTGTTCTAGAGCGGGCGATTACGGATGAAAGCGATCGGGCCAGCGCCAACGGGACAGGAGATAAGGTTTCTCCGACTCGTAGGCGCGGGCCAGTTGCTCCACGCGTTGTTGGGCGGCAGCGATGCCGCTCTGGTTGATTTCAACCGCGTACGACGCGACCCATCCAAGATAGAGCGGGGTGAGCGCGCCAAACAGATGGGTGCGATGAATATTGCGAAGCCGGTGGGCAAGCGAGAAATCGTAGACAATGCGGGCCCACAGCGTATCCCGCATATGAAATTCATCCGGCGAAAGACGGGAAAGCTTTTTCAGCTCCAGCAGTGTGACGGGCGGCAGAATGAGCGCCCATAATTCGCGGAGATTGCGCTCGCCGAGATGGAAGGCTTCGACCATGTGGCGGACATCGACGGTGTCTGTTGGCTCCGTGGAGGCGGAGGCGGCTCCAAAAATGGGTACGTCGTGTGAGCCACGGATGCGCTGCCACAAGGCGGCATTGTCTTCCATGTCTAGGAACAGGGGGCCGGTCAACTGGGCGAGGGCATCGCTTAGCTCAATGCCATCCGCGCTGGAAGGACGACGCACGCCGAGCTGGGCCTGGCAGATTTTCAGATTCTTACTGGCAGCGATGGTCGCGGGCCACGGCAGGCGACCTTGCTGCATGGAATCTCTTACCACATTGGCCGCAAGCGCCGGGAACAATTTTGAAGACATCTGGAATTCCGTTGCAAGAGGATTTTGGATGCGGTGGCCGTAGAGTGTTCGCGTCAGCGGATAGAGGATACTTTTATTCACCAGATCGTCAAACGCCAGGGAAGCATAGAGAGGCATGACCAGATCGAAGCTGCCGCCAATTCCGGGATCGATGAGGAGAGTGAGTTTTTCAGGAGTGAGGGAGTCGCGGCTGAAACCGGAATCTGTGTCCAGGACGGTGCAAGCCCGCGCCTGCAGGGTGATGGCGAGACGTGCGATTTCTCGATAGGTGGCCGCGTTTGGAAGCCAGGGAATGGTTCCAGGGACGGCCGCCGGCAACGGATAGTTGACATAGCGCAGGGGTCGGTCCGGAGCAGGCTCAACGCTGTTCTGAGGAAGCTCCGCAGGCGTGTCCTGGGTATTTTCTCCGGGCAATGCAAGCACCACCTGGCAAGGGGAGGAGAGGAGCTTGAAGGCTTGCAGAACGTTCTGCAAGGCGGGCGTGAGAAGCTCGCTGCCCAACGGCGCTGGAATGGCCATCAGCAGATCGGTCTGGCTGATGGCCTGAGAGCCTTCCTGTTTCGATTCCTGCAGCGCTTCCAATTCAGCCATGGTTTCGATTTACTCCGCTGCGAGTGAATGTCGCGCGTTATTCAAATTCCTGCTGCAGCAAAGCAGCAACGCCCATCAACGGTATCTTCACCCAATCGGGACGACTATTCAACTCATAGACCAGCTCGTAGAAAGCTTTCTCCAGCAAATACAGATCGAGCAAACTCCATTGCGCGGCAGGAGTCGCGGGAAGCAGGTGACTGCCCGCCATGGTTTGCATGTAGGCATGCAGAAATTCCGTCGAGGCGGATTCATCCCAGAGCCTCGCCCACGGTTCCAGCTTCGCTTGATCTTCCGGGCGGCGAGAGGAGTAGCGCATGAGCGCAGCCCAGGCCGCGTAGTTGAAGGAGCGCAACATACCGGCGACATCCTTCAGCGGGGAATGTTTCATGCGGCGGATGTCGAGCGAACGCGCTGGTTCACCTTCGAAGTCGAGGATGACAAAATCGGATTTGACGCGCAGTACCTGGCCGAGATGATAGTCGCCATGGATGCGGGTGCGCTGACCGTCCATGCTGTCGATGTTGGAAGTACCCAGGCCATCTAGAATGCGGGTGCGGTGGCTGAGAAGAAGCGCCGCGATCTCCACGGTGTCATCCGCCAGGCCCGACATGGTCTTGCGCAGCAGATCGTAGGCAAGGGCTGCCTGCGCGTTGATCGACGCCTGCAAATTGTCAAAATACTCTTTGGTGAGCGGCTCGGGAGAAAATGCCGTATTGGCTTTGGACGATGCCAGCGCCAAATGCATTTCTGCTGTGCGACGTCCCAGCACCGCGGCGGCATCCAATGCGACGCCTGCATGTTCCCGTGCAAACTGCGAAGCGCGCGCCACGCCCAGAGGCGACGATGTCGATACGGCAGGCAGGCTAAGTTCGTCCACGGGAATTGTCTTCTGAACATAATTTTCGTAATAGCGCTCCAACTCCTCCAGCATCCATTGCCAGCCGTCGCCCTGGTTTGCGACGAGACCCTGGATCATGCAGAGCGTGGTGGGAGGGTCGCTCTTGTTCACGTATTCGATGGACCCGCCAAAGAGCGGAATGTTCAAAAAATGCGCCTGCTCAGTGAGGAAGCTGCCGATTTCGCAATCGGGATTCAGGCCAGGTTCCGGATGGCGAAAGAGCTTCATGATGAGCCGATCGCCGAACAGAATGGACGTATTGCTTTGTTCTGCGGAACTACGTCGAGGAGTGAGCTGCTTTTCCTGTGACTCCCGAGTCATCAAGCCACGCAAAGCGCTGCTGGGCGTACCCTGGACCGATCCCTGCTGCATGATAAAGGTGGTGGAGTTGGCGATGACGTTCAACATGGCCTCGCAGGAATGGGGGTCATAGGTCGCATCGTACAGAACGCCTTCTCCGGAAGGAGACAGCACGGCGGAAAGAATAGACGCAGGCGAGTTGTCGCGAAGGGCGCGCGCCGAGTCCCCGAAGGCGATGGCGACGGGAAGAAAATAGCGATCTGAAGTTCCGGCTTCGTACTCCACGTGAACCAGGCAGGCGATCGCGCCGCAGTGGTCGATTTTGCCCCAATCTGAAATAGAAGTGCTGCGGATCGTCGCGGACTTATTGCCGAACCATCTCTGCAAGGGAAGATAGGTGGGCAAAATGTATTCCTGCAGTTTGCGCAGGTTGCCATCCAGAAACAGGCTGGTCCAATCGGATGTATCGGCCAGCAGCAGCGCGGACTCTTCCGGCTGAACGGCGGCGGTGTCGGGCGAGGGATGCAGTTCCAGCCAGAGAAATCCATAGGGCGCCAGGGTGACGGCGTAGGGCTGGCGGGTGATGGAGGGGAACTCGACATAGCCCAACATCTCGACGGGAACCATGCCGTCATACTCGCTGAGATCGAGTTGCGCGGGTTGCGCAAAGCGGGAGAGGTTGGTGACGCACAAGACGATTTCATCTTCTGCTTCGCGGACGTAGGCGAGAATTTTGCGATTGGAGGGATTCAGAAATTTGAGAGCGCCGCGGCCGAAGACGCGGAAGAGTTTGCGCAGGGCGATCAGGTTGCGCATCCAGTTCAGCAGGGAAGAGGAATCACTCTGTTGCGCTTCGACGTTGATGGCTTCATAGCCCCAGATAGGGTCCATGACCACGGGGCTGTAGAGCTTGGCGGGAACGGCTCGAGAGAAGCCGGCGTTGCGGTCCGCCGTCCACTGCATGGGGGTGCGAACACCGTTGCGGTCGCCGAGGTAGATGTTGTCTCCCATTCCGATTTCATCGCCGTAGTAAAGGATGGGGGTGCCGGGGAAAGAAAACAGGATGCTGTTGAGCAGCTCAATGCGGCGGCGATTGTTGTCGAGAAGGGGCGCGAGGCGGCGGCGAATGCCAATGTTGATGCGCATGCGCGGATCGGCGCTGTAGGCGAGATACATGTAATCGCGTTCGTCCTCGCTGACCATCTCCAGTGTCAACTCATCGTGATTGCGAAGGAACAGACCCCACTGGCAGTTGTCGGGAATCGGCGGAGTCTGGCCCATGATTTCTGTGATGGGAAGGCGATCTTCCTGGCGGAGTGCCATATACATGCGCGGCATCAGCGGAAAGTGAAAGGCCATGTGGCATTCATCGCCATCGGCGAAGTAGGGACGAACGTCGGAGGGCCACTGATTGGCCTCTGCGAGGATGATGCGATTTTCATAGTGGGCATCAATCTCGGCGCGGATCTTCTTCATGACGGCGTGAGTTTCGGGAAGGTTTTCGCAGCTGGTGCCGTCGCGCTCGACGAGGTAGGGAATGGCGTCAATGCGAAGAGCGTCCACACCCATGTCGAGCCAGAAGCGCATGACGCGCAGCACTTCGTCCAGAACCAGGGGATTGTCGTAGTTCAAATCCGGCTGATGCGAGAAAAAGCGATGCCAGTAATAGGCCTTGGCGATGGGGTCCCAGGTCCAGTTGGATTTTTCCGTGTCAGTGAAGATGATGCGCGCGTCTTTATATTTTTCGTCGGTATCGCTCCACACATAGTAGTCACGCTCGGGCGATCCCGGCGGCGCGAGGCGAGCACGCTGGAACCATTCATGCTGATCGGAAGTGTGGTTGACGACGAGTTCGATCATGACCTGCAGTCCGCGATCGTGGGCGGCGTGCAGAAATGTCTGAAAATCTTCCAGGGTGCCGTAGCTGGGATGCACGGTCATATAGTCGGCAATATCGTAGCCATCGTCGCGCAGGGGAGAGGTAAAAAAAGGCAGCAGCCAGATGCAGGTGATGCCAAGCTCCTGCAGATAATCCAATTTGCTGAGAAGTCCCTGGAAATCTCCGATGCCATCGTTGTTGGCATCTTCAAACGCCTTGACGTGCAGCTCATAAATAATGGCGTCTTTATACCAGAGAGGGTCGAGCGCGCTGCCTGGTTGCTTCAACGGTGTGCTCCTCGGGGTATCGTGCATATGTTCTTTAATGCATTTCACTGTTGCCGTAATGCCTGCATCGTTCTATCCCACCCTAGCTTCCCACCCCACCGAGCTACGCTCGTCGGGGGCTCCGGTAAGCTAGGATGGGGCACCCAGACAGATTACGTTGATGGTGCAGCGCCCGTTTCAATGTGAAAGATATGGGAGCGTCCCGCTTCAAGCTGAATATAGTTTCGCGCACCGATCCACGGATAGGTTTGGTCTGTGAGCAGATCGTGAACGCGAAAGCTCTGGTTCGGCTGGAGTCCAAGCTCGGCAAGGATGAGATCGACCCATCCAGCCTGCGTGTCTTGATGGTGGAGATTCACGACAACGAGAATCACATCTTTCTTTTCGGCGTCCGTCTTGCTGTAGCTGATGAGAAAGGGCTGGTCGGTCGGATGAAAGCGCAGGGTGCGATTGCTGTGCAGCGCCGGATGCATCCGACGAACTTCATTGACGCGCGCGATGAGCGTCTGCAGGTTCTGCGGCTCTTCAATGTTCCAGTGACGGAGCTGATATTTTTCTGAGTTGAGATATTCTTCGCTGCCGGGCTTGACTGGAGTATTCTCGCACAGCTCATACGCGGGGCCGTAGATGCCGTAGTTGGAGGAAAGCGTGGCGGCCAGTACAAAGCGGCTGAGAAAGGCGGGTCGGCCGCCTGTTTGCAACTCCTCATGCAGAATGTCTGGCGTGTTGGGCCAGAAATTTGGGCGGAAGAATTCGACGGCTGGGGTTTGCGTCAGCTCTTCCAGATACTCTGTCAGTTCTTCCTTGGTATTGCGCCAGGTGAAGTAGGTGTAGGACTGGGTGAAGCCAAGCTTGGCGAGACGGTACATGACCTTGGGCCGGGTGAAGGCCTCGGCGAGGAAAATCACGCCGGGATTCGCAGCCTTGACCTCGGCGATGACCCACGTCCAGAAGGGAAACGATTTGGTGTGGGGATTATCGACGCGGAAGATGAGGACGCCCTCGTCGATCCAATAGTCGATGATGCTTTTCAGTTCTGTCCACAGCGCGCGCCAGTCTTCGGTCTCAAAGTCCAGCGGATAAATGTCCTGATATTTTTTGGGAGGATTCTCCGCGTACTGGATGGTACCGTCGGCGCGCTTGCGGAAAAAGTTGGGATGTTCCTGCACGTAGGGATGGTCGGGCGAACATTGAAACGCGAGATCGATGGCGATTTCCAGACCATGGTGTTTGGCGGCCGTCATCAGCGAGTGTAAGTCCTCAAGCGTGCCGAGTGGGGGGTGAATCGCCTTGTGGCCGCCTTCTTCCGAACCGATGGCCCAGGTGCTGCCGACATCGTCCGGTTCGGCTGTCTCCGAGTTGTTCTTGCCTTTGCGAAACGCGTGGCCGATGGGGTGAACGGGCGGAAGATAGAGAACGTCGAAGTTCATGGACGCGATGTAGGGCAGCCATGCTTCGCAATCCTTGAAGGTGCCGTGGCGATCGGGCGTGGGAGCGCAGGAGCGAGGGAAGATCTCATACCAGGCGGAGAATCCGGCGCGTTCGCGGGCAACGCTGACGGCGAGTTCCTTGGCATAGCGAGTGCTGTGGGCATGCTCGGCGTAGGTTTGCATCAGGGCTTCGAGCGCGGGATCGAGGGCAGCAGCCGAGGCGGCGGCCTGATCGGTGTTATTGAGTCGGACGGAAAACGCTTTGAGACGTTTCGCGTCGTCTTTTTTTGCGCGTTTGGCGGCGGCGGCGACCAGAATGCTGCCCGCCATGCGTTCGACATGGGTCTCCTGACCGGCCTCGATGCGTTTCTTCATCGCGTTGCGCCAGGCGGTGAAGGCGTCGATCCAGCCTTCGACGGTGTAGCGGTACTCGCCTAACTCCATGACAGCAAATTTCGCCTGCCAGCGATCGTTGCCGAGAGGCTGCATGGGCACCGCGTGCCAAGTCCGTTCGGTGCTTCTGCGATAGAGAAGCTGTGCCGCTACGGCATCGTGGCCATCCGCAAAAACATCGGCTTCGACTGCGACGGTTTCGCCGACGACGCGCTGGATGGGGAATTCACCGCAATTAATTTCCGGCTGCACGGCCTCAATGACGACGCGGCGGCGGCCTTCCAACCTGGCTGCAATTGTGTCCTTTGTCTTCTGCTTGCTGTCCGTTGCCATCAAAAAAATATCATCCTTAAGAAAAGTTGTCCTACTAAAGAGAGATGCAGATTTTATGGTATTCGTTCTGGTGAAGAGTGTTTCCCCATGCTTTTGGTGGATGCATTCTCTATGGTGCCTTTTGTGCTGCCTTTTTTTCACCCTCCGCCCAATAACTTGTTCTTGCGGATACCCGCAGTTTTGGGTAGTTTTTCAGAGTCACTTCAATCGTATGCAGTCCTGGAGTGGGAGAAAGAGGCTGGAAGCTGAGAATGTAGCGATTGGGAAGATCGTTTGCAAATACGTACAAACCGCTTTCGAGGCTCTGCCGATTGTCGAACTTCTTGTATTCCCCGCCGGTGAGTCGGGCGACCGTTTCTGGAGTGTTGCGAGCCAGCCCGTTCATGCCGAGCCTTGCAGCAAACAGAAGGAGAGGCATAAAGCTCGCGCAGCTTTCTTGCTCACCTAAACGTCCGCTGACTGTTTGCGTAGCGTGTTGGGCACATCCCCTGGCGGACGGTGGGGAAGGCGCGTTGGCCAAATTTGTCCGGACCGCGGCGCTTAGAGAAGAGAACGCCAGACTGTAGGTTGCCGCGTTTGGATCGCTCGGCGCGGTGGGCAACGTGTTCGCCAAATTTGCTTGTTCAGTTGCGTTCGATGTGACGGTAGCCGTCGCGGTGTTGGTTTTGTTCGATGAGGGTGAGGATGGCGTGTTGGCCAAGGCTGCCTTTACCGCTGTTTTCGAGGTAGAGAACGCCATACTGTAAACCACGGTGTTCGTCTCGCTGACGACGCGTAGTGCCTCACTAAGTTTCGTCTGGCTTCCGTGATCGACGGTCCCGCTAATCAGCAAAACAGCGCGACGGAATTCTGGCGGCTGCTTGCGAACCATGTTGATGGAAACTGCCAGGCCATCCAGAATAGCTGCGCCATTGTCTCCCGAGCGCATCGCTTGGATGGCCCTTCCTAGGTCTGCCAAATCCGGCGTAAAGCCTTGTTGCAGGTGCGGCTTGCTATCGAACGTCACCAGCGCAACATGGTGCGGAACATTTCCCACCATTGCTTCGATCATCGTCCCTAGATGTCGAAGGTTGGGAAGCTGTTGTGCGCCCGTGCCTCCAGTTTGCACAACTACAACGAGCGCGAGAGGCTGCTGGCTGGCTCCATCGGTCAGCGTCACCTTCTGTTCGATTCCATTGTCTGAAATCGAACAGTCCTGCGAGGTCAGCGTGTAGACAAGCTCACCTGCCTTCGTTTTGACCAACGCGGGAACCAGAACAAGGTTCGACTGTGTCCGAATTTGTGCAGACTGCGAATCTTGAGTTGCTGTGAGGTGGGCACGTTGCGCCAATGCGCAGGGCAAGACCGTTATCAGGACTGAAGCTGCGACCCACAGCTTGATGAATGGTGCGCGAAGCTTATCCAGCGGGCTCCCGGTCATTCTATTCGGCATAACAGTTGGACGCACTGACCCGAGGTCGGATGCGCCACGCGCCCTAAAGTTTAACCGCTTGGACGGGTGGTTTGCGTCTCAGCGCATTTCGGAAAGCGCTGCGCGCTGATAGACTGATAGGGGTCTACCGAACGAAGTAAATCGATTGCGAAGGGTGGTTCGACGAAGCATGGCAACTCACGAAGCCAGCGACAAGAACAGTGCTGGAGCAACAAAGATTGAGCCCGCGAAGGGCAAATTAGGCGTCATGGTTGTCGGCATGGGGGCGGTTGCAACCACCCTGGTGGCCGGCGTAGAGGCAGTTCGCAAGGGATTGGCCAAACCGATCGGCTCCATCACGCAGATGGGGACGGTGCGGCTGGGAAAACGCACCGATGGCCGCACGCCATTGCTGAAGGACTTTGTTTCGCTGGCGGACTTGAACGATGTGGTGTTTACCGGCTGGGACATTTTTCCCGGCAACATGTATGACGCGGCCAGCACGGCGAAGGTGCTGGACAAGGACCTGTTGCAGTCGATTCGACCATTTCTGGAATCGATCCAGCCGATGCCGGCTGTATTCGACCAATATTATGTGAAGCGGTTGCACGGAACCAACGTGAAGCAGGGGAAGAACAAGCGCGATCTGGCGGAACAGGTGCGCGCGGACATTCGCGAGTTCCGGAAAAAGACGGATCGTCAGGTGATGATCTGGTGCGGGTCGACGGAGATTTTTCTGCATCCGTCGGAGGTGCACAACTCCGTCGCTGCGTTTGAAAAGGGGATGGAAGCGAACGACGTGAACATTGCCCCCTCGCAGATTTATGCCTACGCGGCGTTGTCGGAAGGGGTGCCGTTTGTGAATGGCGCGCCGAACCTGACGGTGGATTTGCCGGTGATGCTGGAGCTTTCAAAGAAGAACAATGCGCCCATTTGCGGCAAGGACTTCAAGACTGGGCAAACGCTGATGAAGACGGTGCTGGCACCGGCTTTCAAGGCACGCATGCTGGGTGTCGCAGGGTGGTACTCGACCAATATCCTAGGCAACCGCGATGGCGAAGTGCTGGACGATCCGGAGTCGTTCAAGACCAAGGAAGAGTCGAAGCTAGGGGTGCTGGATTACATTCTGCAACCGGATTTGTACCCCGATCTGTACGCCAACATTTTCCACAAGGTTCGCATT
>JAJZCA010000001.1 GCA_021798735.1 Acidobacteriota bacterium
TACGAGCCGACCAGCAAAGTTGCCAATCACAAGCTTACGCCGCGATGGGCGGATGGAGGACGATGGAGCCTTTGAAGCCGTAGAAGCAGATGTAGACGTAGCACAGGGCGGGCAGGAAGAACGCATGGTGGATGCCGATGTGATCGGCGACGAAGCCCTGCAGCAGGGGGATCAGCGCCGCGCCCAACACTCCCATCACCAGCAGGCTCGATCCCAGGTTCGTCAGTGGTCCCAGTTCCGCAAGGCCCAGGGCAAAGATGTTCGGCCACATGATGGAGTTGAAGAGCCCGACCAGAATGATGCTCCACATGGCGACGTGGCCAAACGTCAACATCGATGTGAGAACCAGGCAGCAGGCGGCGATGGCGGCCACTCCCAGCACCGGACCAGCGCGCAGTTTCTGCGTGATGCCCGCGCCGCAGAAACGTCCAATCATGGCGCCGCCCCAATAAAACGCGACATATAAGGCGGCTGCTTTCTGCGGCATGTTGCCGATATCCGGCTGGTTCAAATAGTTGATGAGAAAACTTCCAATCGAAACTTCCGCGCCGACATAGACAAAAATTGCGATTACCCCGAGGACCAGGTGGCGCTGTCTCCAGATGCTGGGGAGTGGCGCGCCCGTCGCCGCGTTTTCCTCGTGTGTGCCAATCTTGGGTAGTTTGTAGAGCGCCATCGCGACTGCAAAAGAGACAAGGATGATGGCGATCAAGGTGTAGGGAAGCTTGACCACCGATGCCTCGCCGACTCGGTACGCGTGCAGCGCGGCGGGTGAAAGCAGTTTCAACTGGGAAGCAGCGAGAGGAACGGTTGCGAGAATGAACAGGCTGCCAACGTAAGGCGCAACTGTGGTTCCCAGCGAGTTGAAGGCTTGCGCCAGGTTCAAGCGGCTGGAGGCGGTCTCTGGAGGTCCCAGAACGATCACATACGGGTTGGCGGCAACCTGCAGCAAGGTCATCCCGGCGGCCACGATTCCGAGCGCCATCAGAAACATTGGAAATGATGGGGCCATCGCAGCCGGAAGGAAGCACAACGCCCCAACCGCCATGACCAACAGGCCCGCCACCATCGTCCACTTATAGCCGATCCAGTCAATCACCTTACCGGAGGGAAGCGCGAAGATGAAGTAGCCGGTGAAGAAGAAGGTCTGCACCAGCATGACCTCGGCATAATTCAGGGTGAAGAGGTGCTTCAGGTGGGGGATGAGGATGTCGTTGAGGCAGGTGATGAAGCCCCACAGGAAGAAGAGAGTAATCACCATGGGCAAGGCAGTTTTGCTGCCCGGCGCGGACTCGACCACAAGCTGACTCGGGTTTTCTGCGCTCGCCATTGCCATCGTTTGTCCGACGCCCCCATGGCGGATCGACCTGACAGGCCGGAATGCCTCTCTTAAGGTATCCGCAAACGATATCACAGCACAAAAGAGTAGGATCGCGATCGTCCTGAACCCGACAGCAAGGATGCGGTTGCAAGCCAGGCGCAGTTTCTTTGGGCAGTCAGACGTATCGCGCTACTAAAACCTACGGTAAAGAATTTCTTCGGTCGCCATAGGAATTGCCCATTTGTCCCGGCCTGGATGCAGAATCACCGCCAGGCATACCCATCGTTCGCCAATTTGCCACGTTGGGATCCGCATTGAAAACAGAAAGGCCGCAAGAAATCTCCAGCGGCCCTTCAGTTTTCAACGCACGCCCAGCTATTTCTTTTCCGGTGTCGGCGTTGGTTGCGCCACCGCGTCGGGAAAGACTTCCGGCAGCGGCTTCGGCAGGCTGAAGTCGAACATCGGCTTCGGCGTCGGCAGCGGTTTGCGCGGCAGCATTTGGTCGCGCATGGCCGTGTTGTACACAAAGATCGCCTCCACCACTGCGGCTTGCTTCAGGTCACTGGGTGACAGCTCCTCATACACGTCCATGTTCGAGTGATGCGTGCGCGTTTCATAATCCAGCGGGTCCTGGATGAACTGGAAGCCAGGAATCCCCACGGCATCGAACGATAGGTGGTCTGTGCCGCCGGTGTTGCGCAACGTCAGCGTGGTGACGCCCAGGCTCTTCAGCGGGGCGATCCATGCGGCGAAGATCGGCGCGACCGCAGCGTTTTCCTGCAGGTACACGCCGCGAATCTTGCCCGAGCCGTTGTCCACGTTGAAATATCCGGAGACCAGCTTCTGCTCCGGCAGAATAGTCAGCGGGCCGGCGGGCTTGCGCAGCCACTCCGGCAGCTTCATCTGGTCCGGTGCGGTGGAAAGCGGGAAGCTGCCAAAATGGTTCTTCACATAGCCGCGCGAACCGTAAATACCCTGTTCCTCGCCACTCCAGAGCGCGACGCGGATGGTGCGACGCGGATGGACATGCAACGCGTTCAAGATGCGCATCACTTCCATCGCAACCACCGTTCCCGCGCCGTTGTCGGTGGCACCGGTTCCGGCGATCCAGCTGTCCAGATGTCCGCCCACCATCACCACCTGGTCTTTCAACTGTGGGTCCGTGCCGGGAATTTCCGCGATGGTGTCGTAGCCCTGCTCGTTATCGCCGGTGAACTTGGTCTCCACATTCATCTGCACGGTCACGGGAACGTTGGCTTCCAGCAGGCGAGCCATGCGTCCGTAGTTCTCAATCGCCATCACCACAACTGGGATCTTCATGCGATGGTCAGCCTTGTAGGGTTCAGGGCCGAGCCAGGTGCCGTTGTCGTCGAAAAACGTACCGCCCGAGCCGCCGCCATTCGCACCATCGCGACTGGGGAGGATGATCGCGGCGACGTGTTCGTCGGCCAGAAACTGCATCAATTTGCCCATCAGCTCGCGCCGCTTGAGATAGGTTTGCAGCCGCTTCTTCAGATTTGGAGGCATACCGCCTTCTGCTCGGGGATAGCTGGCCATCGCCTCCAGTTCCGCGTCCGTATAGCGCGTCCACAGAGGTTTGTCCACAGGCGGTACCGGGCGCATGTCGCCCAGCAGAACAATCTTGCCCGCCAGCTTGCCCTTATATTGGTCGAGGTCTTTTTCCTCCTGAACACTGACGTGCACGACGCTGCCTGTCACCGGACCATTTGTCCCGGGAGACCACGGCGTGGCCTGCGCGATAAAGACCGCCGTGTCGGGCGAAACCATGCGCACCCAGGTATTCAACTGCTGCCAGCCCATGCCAAAGTCTCCCCACGACTCCAGGTGCGCATTCACGCATCCCATCGCAGTCAGTTGGTTCTTGGTCCATTCATTCGCCTTTGCCATGTTCGGGGAGCCAGTGAGTCTTGGCCCAATATCGTCATCCAGAGCGCTGGCGTAGTCCATCACATGCGAGCGGTTGAAGCCCTCGTCCATAATGCGCTGGTACATGCCCAGGTCGATTGCCTCCTGCGCAGGCTGTACTTCTGCTGTGGCTGGAGCGGCCTCTGTGGCGGCCGTGCTCTTTGCTTTTGTGTGATGTTTCTGCGCAAATGCTCCCAGCGTCACAGATGACGCAAATGTCAGCACCGCAACGGCCGCTCGAAAAGAATGGTTCCGCTTCACTGGTCTTTCCCTCTGGAAGAAACAACGAACGCAAGCATAGCAGACCGGAGAAACTTTCCCGCTCTTATTTTTGATCGCTTTTTCGCAGGAAGAAAGAATTGGAGTGTATCGTCCAAGTGCGTGCGCAGTCTAGGGCGGTTCAAACCGTGATTCTGAGATGTGGGAAGAGAACACCCATCCACATATGAAAAGACAGACGGAAATCTCTAAACCAGCCGCTCGCCCGTCATAGACTGCAGCACGGCCAGTGGAGAATGCTCGGGCGCGATCATCGCTTCTGGCGCAATCAGGTAGGTCTGTTCCAGCGCGTACTGGCCAGCCAGTACAGCGTGCGGCACCATGTCGGTGTAGACCATCCAACTGGATCCAGGCGGAAAGGACCACGCCTCGCGCTTTCCTTGCGCCTGGTAGGTCGCATTTTCCTTCAGGAAATTATGAAAGCGCATCATAAAGTCGTCGTACGGCGAGCGCTTCAAAGCGGGCAACACCCGGCCCAAACCCATGCCACACGCAGCTTTTGCGGTCACCCGCGTCAGGGTACTCTGCTCCCGCGGCAATGCAATCTGTTGCGGCGCGAACTGCGGCGCTAACGCATCGAATGGCTCGCCGGTAATCCAGTCGCGTGTCTTAGTTGGATGAAGATTGTTGAAGAATCGCAATATGCGAGCGCCATGCGTTGGGCGTGTCGGGAAAGCGTCCGTGTGCATCAAGTCGTTGCGACGGCGCAAAGGTAGGTGGCGCCCTTGCTCCTCCTGCGGGCGGAAGCTGCCATAATCCAACTGCCAGCGCGATTGATACGGCGACAAAAATGATTCAAGAAATTCCGTCACGCGCTGGGAATATTCTTGAAGAATGCGATGCAGGCGTTCGCTGGCGGCAGCGTCGGCACCCTTCATATCCGCGCCGGAAACTTCATCGCGTTGCGGTTTGTAAGCCAGGTTCTTGTGCAGTCCGCTGCTGGTTTGTTCCAGTGTCAGCAAAAAGCGCAGATCGTCCTCTGCCAATGCGATCGGGGTTTGCGGAAAGAAGAGGATGTTGCCCTCTTCCAATTGTTGGCACCAGGCGCGCACTTCTGCGGCAGGCCGCTGCTGCTGCGACCGCGCCAAGTACGCTTCCGGCGGAATGGTCACCATGCCCATAGTTGAAGCTTAATCATAGTGCGCCGTCACTCTGCGCCAGAAATTTTTCGCCTCACCCAAACCGTTAGCAGATAGGTCAGGCTGACTGCCATCGCGAGTATGCCAACCGGTGCAGCGACATATCGATAGCTGATGTCCAGATTCAGCATGGATGTTCCAGTGGCAGCGTCGTAGATCATCATGCCTATGATCGCAAGAAAAAATGTCGCAAAAAAGACGATAAATCCGCACGCCCCGCCCATCAGCAGGCTACTCAGCAATCCCAGTTTTCCAATCGGGACCTTGAAGATAGTGACATCTTTTTTCCCAGAGTCACGGATAGGCTCGGCTGCGATATTTTGTACGTTTGTCATCGTAGATTTCCTTGGCGACCGCTACAGCCGCTGCGCGCAGATGGGGCCGTCCCACGCATGCGTGTCCTGTGAACTCGGCTTCTCCACCGCTAGTCCGCGTCAAAAGCTGCCCAGGCAATTGTTTGCCGGGTACCAGGTTCCGTCGAACTGCTCTAGAATACAGCTTCATGCCGGAAATCGCCCAGATCGAATTGAAGGCCGCCGCGGAAGTGGTGCGCACGGTACCTGTTCAGCAAGCAGCCAATGGCATCCACTATGGAAGCTTTGGCGACACCCAGCTTGCCGCTGCGGATTTACAGCGGATGGTGGAAGCGGTTCCATCCGCGATTGCCGCCGCACTCCATCACAAGCGATATTACTTTGTGCCGTTGACGTTAGGCGAATCATTTGCGACAGGGATCGACGACCCAGCCTTCTTCAAAATCGATTCAAGCAAGCTGATGATTGCCGCGGACTTCTCGACCGAACTGAGCGACGCGGCGATCTGTCACCGCAACGCTACCGTGGACGGCGCGGATTGCATTTTTATTTCGACTCGCTTGATGCAGGACCGCTTCGCACTTTCCTTCGAGTTCTATATCAACGCCGGCCATCATTTCGTCGATGCCGTCGGTGTCCCGGAAAGCTTTATGCAACTGGTGTGGTCGCAGGCTGAAGTCAATGTTCGCGGTGAAACCAGCCAGGATGCCTGGGAGCATCGGGCACAAGCACTAGGCTCAAGCGCTGCGCACATTGCCGTGCCGCAAACAAAGCGGCGGCGGCCAAAATTCTGGACCGGCAAGTCGACGCCGGAGCTGGCGATCGAACATCGCGCGGTCGATGAAAAAGCGCGTATGGCGTACCTTGAAGCCGCGTTTTCTGATGCCGTGGCGATCTATCTTCTCTCTTTGACGGTCGATTTCGACTATAGCGAGCTGCGCGAACGCGAATATCCGCTGCTTGCCGCCCCCGCGCTGGCGGAGCGTCTGCGGCATGTCGCCAAGCTATTTCCGCCATCCGCCGGCCATCAATTTTCTATCCTCTACCGGCGCAATCGCTAAATATTTCCCTCTCCGTACCTGCCTGCCTGCGACATCTTCTCCGTCAGACGATAGAATCGGCGCATGATTGCACATCTGCGCGGACGGCTTCTTGCCAAGACTCCGCAAACGGCAGTTGTCGAAGCTGCGGGCGTCGGCTATGAAGTCACCATCGCCATTCCAACCTTCACGGCGTTGCCGGCGGAAGGGAATGAAGTCGCGCTGCTGGTTTACACCCACGTTCGCGAGGACGCACTGGCACTGTTTGGATTCATGACTGCGACCGAGAAGCGGCTCTTTGAAAAGCTGCTTTCGATCAGCGGCATTGGTCCCAAGCTCGCCATTACCGTGCTCAGCGGCCTGCCCCCCGAACGCCTCATCGCCGCGATTCACGGCCAGGACCACGCGACGCTTACCCGCATCCCCGGGGTCGGCAAGAAAACAGCCGAGCGAATCGTGCTGGAGTTGAGGGATAAATTGCAGGAACTAACCCCTGCCGGCAGTGCGGGCACTTCTACGCCAGTATCGGAGGATGTTCTGTCCGCGTTGGTGAATCTCGGCTACCAACGCGCGGCTTCGCAAAAAGGCATTGATGCTGCAATCGCTCGCGATTCAGACTCTGGAAAAGATTTTGAAACACTGTTCCGCGCCGCCATGGCCGCGATGAAATGAGCCCGGAGTCGCACAGTCTAATGTATTGAGTTTTCCTCGGTACTTTAATTTAAGCGACGGAAGCGGTCGGTTCGGCCTCGCCTCTCTCGATGAGTTCCTGACAGTTGATGCAATAGGGGGTCCAGGGAAGCGCCTCAATCCGTTTAGCCCCGATGGATTGGTAGCAGCGAACGCAATCCCCAAAGGTCCCATCAGCAAGGCGCGCCAGTGCCTGGCGAACCAGGCGTAACTGCGAGCTTCGTACTGTACCTTGAGAGAACAACAATTCCTTTTGGTATCCCGCGACCGCCTGGTCTGCAACGTCCCGCGTGTCGTCAGTGTTGCTGGCGAGCGCTTGTTCCACTGTGTTCGCAACTGCCCGCTCCAGTTCCTGCTGGCGCTGCCGTAGCCGTTGTTCAAAATATTTCCGCTTATCCTGTGGATTCGCGCTGGGGGTGTGTGTCATCTCAGTTGACTCCGTCTCTTATTCCTACCGTACTAACCATTGTTGGACGCGCAATAGCGCCAAATGGTTGAGAATATTTTTTATTTTTGGAAAATGGCCGCTCCAGGCGCCAGATTGATTTTTCGCAGGTCCGGCCGACGCCTCATGCTTTTCTTTCGTCTGGTCGGCTTTGGATGAAGGAACCAGGGCAACTTGATCCGGAAGCCTCTGCCGGATAGGCTATTTATTATGTATGAAGATTTTGAGGCCGTAGACCACTGGACGGGCGAACAGATGCATTGCACCTGGAAAGGGAACATCGTTGCCATCGCGACGCGGCACGCAGACGCGGTCGATGTTCGTTTCATTGTCAATGAACGTTCGCTGGTGATCGCCATGCCGCTGCTAGCCTGGGTGGAATTCCGCAAACGATCGGGCGGCAACGTGATCACGGATTATCTGGCGGCCCAGATTGCCGGTCATTACCTGAAGCAGTCGATCGAGAACGGATACGATAACGGCCGCGAAATCTATACGATGACCGTCGAAGAAGTGCTGGCTCACCTCGACATTGTGATGAAGGAAGCCGGCAGCACTCGCAACCTCCCCGTCCTCCCCATTCTTTCTGCGAGTTAACTCAGTTTCGCTTCGCATGGTGCAGCCGTTGAACCCCTCCATCTGAAGCAGATGCATGAGTCCCGGCCATGGCGTTCCGATCAGTCTTCCTGCGGCAGCGCATGGTCGCGAATCAAAAAGGGATGTCGTCGTCGGTGATTTCGGTGGATTGGGAGAAATCTTCGGCGGGGCCGCGCTGGTCGAACGAGGCGGTGTTGGACTTGCTGTAGCCGCCGCTCTCGCCGCCTTCGCTGCGTCCGGAGAGCAGCGACAGATCGTTGACGATGATTTCCGTCTTATATTTCTTTTGGCCGGTGGTTTTGTCGTCCCAGGAGGAGGTCTGCAGGCGGCCTTCGACGTAGAGCTTGTTGCCCTTCTTGACGTAGTCGCGGACGATCTCCGCGGTGCGCTGGTAGGCGACCAGGTTGTGCCATTCGGTGCGATCCTGCCAGGTGCCTGCCTTATCTTTGAAGCGCTCGCTGGTGGCAATGGAAAATGTCGCGACGACGGTGCCGCTGGCGGTGGCCTTGATCTCAGGATCTTTGCCGACGTTGCCGAGAAGAATGACTTTATTGACGCTTTTTGCCATATTGGACCCACTTCCCTCAAGAAACTTATTTTCGCATAACAATAGCAGATCGGTGGGGGGACAACATTTCCGTTACGTTCCGCCGCGGCCGAGCCGACGATTGCGCAGCCATTTTGCGCTGCCGAGGACCAGCAGCATCAGGCTGAAGGGAACTCCCATCAAGGCGAACATCAGGAACAGCCAGCCGCCGTTGGAATGCGCGCCATAGATGCCAATGCCGCCGAAGACTGTCTCAGTAAGAAGCAGCGAGAGCAGACTGAAAAGCATGATCCAGAAACCGGCTTTGAGCAGGGCGCGAGTGCCGTCGTCTGGCCGGGGGAAATTGTCGCCCGGCAGCCTGGAGGGCATCTTCAGCGGTGTTGGATCGATAGCGGGCATCTGTGTTTCGAGGACTCTCATCGCCAGGCCGCGAGCATCGCGTATACCACTACACCTGTGACCGAGACATAGAGCCAGATGGGAAAGGTATAGCGGGCGATGTGTTTGTGTTGGAGAAATCGACCGCTCAGCGAGAAGAAAAACGTAATCAGGATGAGCGGCAGGACCACGACCGAGAGAACGATATGGCTGATGAGGATGGCCAGATAGACGGTGCGAGCCGTGCCGTGACCGGGAAAGATCATGTCTCCGTGAAGCGCATGGTTGGTGACGTAGCTGACGAGAAACAGCGCGGAGAAGGCGAAGGCGGTCATCATCGAGGCGCGGTGATGGGCGATCCGATGCCGGCGGACAAAATAGAAACCGATGAGCAGAGCAACGGCGCTGAGGCTGTTGAGCACCGCGTTGAGCGCAGGCAGGAACATCAGGCTTTGGGCATATTGCGGCGGGGCGCGATGGACATAGATCAACCAGAGCAGCAGGCCGACGGCGGCGGCGCTGAGCAGCACAATTCCGGCGATGGGAACTCGCGTGCTGACGGACGGGTTCGGAGTTGTTGTCTGCATGAGTCTCGTTCCGGCCAACCCACGTCTCAAAATCGAGACGTGGTACACCCGACTTATTTTCAGCGCCAGACTTTCTGGCGAGTTTAAGTTAGGCCGCGGGTTTATTAGAGCGGCGGTTGACGACGGCCCAGGAGCCGACGAATACGACGGCGCAAAATGCCAGGGTGACAATCAAGTTGAACTCGGGCGAAAAGGTTGTGACCTCGGCGGGGAACAGGCCGTTGCGCAGGGCATCGACGCCGTAGGTCAGAGGATTCAGCAACATTAAAAATCGCAACCAGCCAGAGGCTCCGCTGACGGGAAACAGCGCGCCCGATCCCATCCATAACGGAATCAGGAGCAGGTTGATGATGGCGTGGAAGGCCTGGGTAGAATCCATGGGCCACGCGATGATGAAGCCGAGCGCAGTGAGCGAGAACGAGGTGAGCGCAATGGCCACCATGGCGTAGAGAATGCCGAGCGCTGTGGTATGCACGCCGGCCAGAGGACAGAAGACCAGGAAGACCCATCCTTGAATCGCGGCCAGTGTTGCTCCGCCGAGAACTTTGCCGAGGACAATGGCGGACCTGCTGACCGGCGACGCCAGCACGGAGAGCAGAAAGCCTTCATTGCGATCCTGGATCAAGGACATCATGCTGAAGATGGCGGTGAAGAGGACGATCATGGTGATGGCGCCGGGAAAGAAGTAGCTCAAATAATGCGTGGAACCGGCGGCTGCGGCAGAACCTGCGCCGTGACTTTGAAAGGTCTTGGAAAATCCGGAGCCGAGCACCAGCCAGAATAGAAGCGGGGAAGCGATGACGCCTGCGACGCGCGCTTTCTGGCGATAGAAACGGACCAGTTCGCGGCGCCAGAGAGAGTAGGCGGGGATCCAGAGGCTGGCGGAGAGAGAGGCTTTCGGCGCGAGGCGGAGGGTTGCGGTTGCCATTAGGAATTCTCCTCGTTTTGGTCGAGCCAGAAGCGGTGGCCAGTGTGCTGAATAAAAACGTCTTCGAGACTGGGTTTGGAGACGGAGACAGAGACAATTTCACCGGGGAAGGCCTCGACCACTTCGGTGAGGAAGCGATGACCTTGCTCGCGTTCGACGCGGACGGCATTGCCGACCACGACCGGAGCGACGCCGAAGCGCTCGGCGATGCGCGCGCCCAAGTCGGTTGCGGCTTCCGCGGAGGCAGTTTCGAACTGGACAATGTCGCCGCCAATTTCTGCTTTCAGTGCAGCCGGGCTGCCGAGCGCGACCAGTTTGCCTTCGCTCAGGATCGCGAGACGATCGCAATGCTCGGCTTCTTCCATCAGGTGGGTAGTCACCAACACGGTCACACCCTGCTCATCGCGCAGGATTCGGAGATAGTTCCAAAGGTCGATGCGAGCGCCGGGATCGAGGCCAGTGGTGGGTTCGTCAAGTAGCAGCACAGAGGGGGAATGAATCAGGCCCTTGGCGAGTTCGACGCGACGTTTCTGGCCGCCGGAGAGGGTTTCGACCAAATCATTTTTGCGATCGGTGAGGCCGACGCGGTCGAGCACTTCTTTCGATCGCGCTTTCAGGTGTGAACCGCTGAGGCCGTAGAGATGACCTTGGTGCATCAGGTTCTCGCCGACGGTCAGCTTCACATCCAGGCTGGTGGCCTGAAAGACGATGCCGGTTTGCAGGCGCACACGATTGGGCTCCGTCGCGACGTCAAATCCAGCCAAACGCGCGTGGCCGCCGGTGGGAACCATCAGCGTAGAAAGGATGCGGAAGAGGGTGGTTTTGCCGCTGCCGTTGGGGCCAAGCAGGCCGAAAATTTCCGCCGGTCGAACGTCGAAGGTCAGGCCATCGAGAGCCAGCCGCGAACCGTAGTCGTGCGATAGACGGTTGAGTTCGATGGGGGCGTGCTGGGTGAACTGTCCTGGAGTTGGGCTGCCAGGCGTCGCCTGTTGCGAGCGGTCGATCTGTTGTGTGGTGGCCATTCGAGTCAATTCCTCCTGGTGGCGTTCAGCATCAGCACTGCCAGCAGCAGCGGCAAATAGGTCACACTGACCTTGAGCAAGGCACGCGCATAGAGGCGGGACTGGCTTGCGGAAGATTTTGTAATTCGCGTAAAGCGGATGGTGTAGGCCAGATACAGCAGGCCCAGCAACAAGGCGCACACCCAGTAGATTCGTCCCGCCATGTGCAGGTAATAGGGTGCGAGGCTGACGGGAATCATCAGGATGGCGTAGACCAGGGCCTCGGCGGCGGTGGACCAGCCATCGGGCTGCACGACTGGCAGCATGCGGATGCCGGCGCGGGCGTAGTCCTCTCTGTAGAGCCACGCGATAGACATGAAGTGAGGGAATTGCCAGACAAAAAGAATGGCAAACAGGGCGACGGCGGGCCACTCAATGGTGCCGCGAGCGGCTGTCCAACCGATCAGCGGCGGCATGGCGCCTGGAAACGCGCCGACAAACGTGGCCATGGACGTGAAGCGCTTGAGCGGCGTGTAAATGCCGACATAGGTGACGGCCGTGAGCAACGTAAGTGTGCCGGTGATGAGATTGGTGTGAGCCACCAGCCACAGCGAACCGGCAATGATGGCGAGCATCCCGATAAAGACGCCATAGCCCAAGCTGAGCCTTCCGGCGGCGAGCGGACGCTTCGCGGTTCGAATCATCAGGGCGTCTGTGCGCCGTTCTTCGGCCTGGTTCAAGGCGCTGGCGCCACAGGATACGAGGGCGATTCCAATCAGGGTGTTGACCAGCGTGGGATTGAAAGAGTCGATGCCGGATTGCGCCGCACCGAGATAGTAGCCGGCCCAGGCGGTCATTACCACCAGCGTGGTGACACGTAGTTTGAAGGTGGCGATAGTGTCGCGGGCGAAGCTCTTCCAGGTGTGGACTGTGGCATGGTGGGGTTCGGCAATCACGGAGGCAGCGTCGAACACAGCGAATTCCGTGGATTCTGCGCCAACGGCGTGGATTGCGCTGGCGGGAGATCCACTGGGGGCGAGGCTGGATCGTGTTGGCGTGACAGAACCTCTCATATTCCCTCAGTACACAGGACGCAGAAATGAGGGGCAGCGACCGGAAATGCGGTCCGCTGTGGAAGTGGTAAAGAGAGTCGTCTGTGTTGCGATGATTTTCGAAGGAAGCAAAATCTGTGCACAATTCAGGATAGCAAAAGAACTCGAACAGGCCACATACGAGTCTCCTGCACGCCGATCCAGCGAGTGGGGTGAAATGCATCAGCGCTTGTGGCGGCCTCTCTTGACCCTGGTCAGGCCTGCTTCGATGCGTAAGGGGGGTCCTGTGAGAATCGAAGTAACCTAGTACCCAGCCCATTGGTAACCTATCAGTTGGATCACTTTAGTTCCACAAACGCCCCTTGCGACGCTATTCTTAGCAGGTTAAGACATGACCCACCCTATATTTTTTTAGGGAAATCTGGAGAACTTGATATGCCAATCGTGAAAAGATCGCAAAAACACTTACTGAACGCTTTAGGTATGGTAGGGCTGTGCGCCCTGCTCGGGTGCAGTTCGTCTTCTTCCAGTCCCACGCTTTCCACGATGGCCGGAGCGGCACCCATGGTTGTTACCGTCAGCGATGCTCCCTTGGGCAATATTCTGTCTGCCAAGGTGACGATTTCCGCTGTCGGCGTGACCGCGGCCAGCGGAGGCAGTCCCGTTTCTCTGCTGACGCAGCCGGTGACAGTGGAACTCTCCAGTCTTGGGGCAGTACAGGAACCCATTGAGATCACCAACCTTGCTTCCGGCACCTACAATTCCGCGACTGTGACAGTGTCGGCGGCGCAGGTTACATACATCAACGGCAGCGGTCAGGTGACAACGGCGACAGCGACCCTGAACCAGCCAACAGTTACGGTCGCACTCTCGCCCGCGCTTGACGTAAGCGGCCAGGGTGAGGTCCAGTTGCAACTCGCCTTCAACCTGGCACAATCCTTCAGTGTCTCTGGCAGTGCGGTCACCTTCACCCCAGCCATCAACACGGTGGGAGCGCAGGTCAGCGCGGAAAACAGCGGAGACCGGCAGGTAGAGGTGAGTGGACAGGTCATTAGCGTAAGTTCATCCTCCATCACGGTCCAATCCGGCGATTCAGGAAAGCAGTTCACTTTCACGATCAACAGCTCTACCCAATTTCCCAATGGCGTCACTGCGGGTTCGATCCAGACCGGATCGATCGTCCAGGTACAAGGACAGACGCAAACCGACGGCAGCCTGCTGGCTTTGATGATTACTCCCGAGTCGGCTGGAAATTCCTCCGGTCAGCAGGAAGATGGAGCCAAGGGAATTATCGTCAGTGTGACAAAGAACAGTTCCGGCATGATCACAGCATTCACCATGGTGCCGCGGGAGTGCTTTGGAAGCGAATCGTGTAGTGCATCGATGAGCGTTGCCTTGTCTTCTTCGACAACGTATGCAGTTCCTGAAGATGCACAGCAGGCTGGAGTAGTTTCGGCCGCATTCACGGCTGCCGAAATCTTTCCGGGCCAGTCCGTGGTCGTTACTGGGGCCGCAGGCAGCTCGGGCATATTGAATGCACAGCAGGTGATGCTGGCGGCAGAGAGTATTCCGGGCACGCTGGTGGCTACGCCGCAAGGCAGCAGTCCCAACTTCACTTTTGCACTCGCTCTGGCGTCCACCTCGTATCTGACCACGTATGAGAACCTTACCTCGCTCAACGTTTCCACGAGCCAGGCAACGGATTATGGCAATAGCTTAAGCGCGTCCTCGTTTGCCGCGCTGGCTGCTGGCGCCAGTGTGGAGATACATGGCTATCTGCTCCAGGACAGCACTGGTCACTTCGCCGTTTACGCCACGGAGATTTCTCAGGTGGAAGCTCCGGAAACCCCCGAAGGCGGTGGTGGCGGAGGCAATTAGAACGGAAGTGGCCTAGACCGAATGGATGGTTCGTATATTCAAATGGCGATAGAGTCATTCTGAGGTCGCTGCGGCGACCGGAGTTCAGAATGACTCGCACCCACATCAACTGCACCAACTGTGAATCCTAAATCTAATAGGAAATCTGCTTTAACGGGGTAGTGGGCCACTGGCGTCAGCGTCGTGGGAGGCAGGTGCGTCGGCGGGCTGGATGACGTACTCGTCAATCAAGACAGCGACCAGGACTGCGGTGGGGACGGCGACTAACGCTCCGGCGATCCCGGCCAGGCCGACTCCCATCAGCAGGGCGATCAATACAGCGGTCCCGGCAAGATCGACGCGCGCCCGCATGATGCGCGGGACGAGAAATCCATTCTCAATTTGCAGATAAATCATTTCAAAAATCAGCACGCCCAGAACTTTTTCCCAGGATTCGCTGGCCGCGACCAGCATGGCGAGGGAAGTGGTGACCAACGCGCCGACGACAGGGACGATGTTGAATGCGCCCATCAGCACGGCCAGGGCGAACGCGTAGTGCAGATGCAAGGCGCCGAACACGATGCCGCTCGTGATTCCCAGGATCAGCATCAAGGCCAACTGCCCCAGCAGCCAGCGGCCCATCCGCTCGGCGGCGTGGCGCAGGGTTTCGTCCAGGCGTTCCCGGCGGACCGGTGGGACCAGCGAGAGGAACCATTTGTAGACATGTTCGCCTTCCGCCAGAAAATAAACTGTGAGCACAATGCCGGTAATGATTTCGAAAAGCTTGGCCGCCCAATTGCTAATGGAAGAAAGAAAAGTCCCCATTTCCTGGGCCGTGTTTTGTTTCAACTTGGTTTCGATGACGGTAATGTTCATGTCGCGGAGGACCGGCAGTCCTTCGATTTTTTCCAGGAACGCGGGACTGCGACCGGGCAGCGTCCTGACAAAGGAAGCCACGTCGCGCACGACCGGGGGCAGAGTGAGGATGAGGAAGAGCGTGACCGAGCCGACCAGCACCACCATGATGATGAGGATGGCAAGGCCGTGGCTGGGATGCCCTCTTCCGATGCGGAGCCGCTGCACGCCGCGCACAACAGGCATCAGTACAATGGCGGCAAGAGTGCTGACGTAGAGCAGGACCAGCACGTCGCGCAGCAGCCAGGCAAGATAGAGCGCAATGGCAATGGCAAACGCAAACAGAATGTGTCCGCGTACGCTGCGATTGGTGCTTGGAACGGTCGGCGCCAATTGGGGATCTTTCATGGAATCGTCGCCCTCACAGAGTTGTTGCTATTCGCGATGATGCCAGGCTCGGCGCGCGTTTCTGTCGGAGATTCATGCGCGTTTCTGACTTTCCGGCGGCGCACTCCAGGGAGCGCTGTTCCATCGAGCCACGACAGCCGTTACGAGTGCGTCCAAAGTTTGGCCGGTGGTGTCGATGGTCCAGTCCGCCGTTTCGTAGAAGGGACGTCTTCGTTGAAACCGTTCTGTCAGTTCTGCCCGCTTCTCCAGGATTGGACGCCGAACTGCTTCTCGTTGCAACTGTTGTTGCTCGCAGCGCTCGATCAAGACCTCCAGCGGCGCGGCGAGGTAGAGCAACAGAGTCTCGCGATCTTCGTGGATGGCCTGCCTGTTGGCCGCAGTTTCGATGGTGCCGCCGCCCAGCGCGAGCACCACTTTTTCCAGTCTCAAGGTATTGGCAAGCGTGTTTTGCTCCAATTCGCGAAATCGGGATTCGCCGACGGAATCGAAAATCTGTGCGATGCTCTTTTGTTCCGTGCGCACAATCTCATCATCCAGGTCGATGAAGGACCATTCAAGCTGTTGGGCCAGGCGCGGACCCAATGTGCTCTTGCCCGCCCCCATGAATCCGGTGAGGACTATGCGTTTGGGCAAAAGGACTGATCCAGTCTTTGACTGTGACGCGATTCGAACGGCTACCTCCAGCAATCTTTGCTGGATTCTAAACGAGAAGTGCCTGCATTCGCGGAGAAGTTTTGCACCTGCGCGGGTCAGGAACTCTTGTTGCCATCCTTCGCCTGCCGGGAAAGCACTGTTTGAATGTTATTCCAAACGGCGGGGCTTGGGTCGTGGATGGGCAGCAGCAATTTCGCCTGCGCGGCGATATATTCCAAATCGCGCACCAGGGAGGAGCAGTTTTTGCACGTCCGCAAGTGTGCATGTTGCTGCAGGCCATGTTCAGAATCGAAGAGTCCTGGCAATTGCTGCTGGAATTCGTCGCACTCTCTTGGGGTGTGGATCCGGTCGGATGTCATGCGTCTACCTTCCCGTCCGCCTTTTGACGCAACAAAATGCGCAGGCGCATGCGGGCTTTGTGGAGTTGAGATTTGCTGTTGCCAATGGAGCACTGCAACATTTCTGCAATTTCATTGTGCTCATAGCCTTCCACATCGTGCAGTACAAATACCATTCGATAGCCCGGTGGCAACTCTTCCACGGCCTGCTCCAACGTAATCCGATCGATGGAGCCGGAGAGTGTGAGGTCGCGGGTGCCGAAGTCTTTGCGAGGCCCGTCTTCCTGGGAGGGCTCCAGAGTTTCTTCCAGGGATACGAGGGGTAGACCTTTCTTGCGCAGATGCATCAGCACAACGTTGACGGCCATTCGATGTAACCAGGTGGAAAAAGCGGAATCGCCGCGAAACGTGGCGATCTTGCGATGCAACTGCAGAAATGCCTCCTGCGTCAGGTCTTCCGCCTCGGCGACATTACCCAGCATCCGCAGACAGAGCGAGTACACGCGGCGCTTGTGCATGTTGTAGAGAACCTCAAATGACGCTCCATCGCCTTGCTGTGCCAGGGCAATGGCCGCCAATTCTCCGGCGATGGGAGGATTGCGTCGCTGCTGCTGATGCACCGGCCTGGCTTCCGCCGTAAGCGGCTGGGAGGGAGTGGGGGAGGGTATTTTCTCGGCAGTTCGCAATGTGTTTTTTGTCATGGAACCAGAATGCGGTCTGCCCTTTCCTGAGTCTTGGTTTGAATCTTCCATCGTTTTTGGTGGAGGGCGCTCCGTGTCTTAGAAGGTATTGTGGCCGTGTGAGTTGCCTGGGAGAAACTTAACTTCCGATAAAGCGTGAATACAGACTTCGCGCCAGTCCGACGTCCGTTGTCCCTTGAACAATGGCGCGACCATCCTTAAATATTGTGATGCGATGTTCGCCGCGATCGAAGCGCAGCAGCATGTCATTGCGCCGGACAGTGCCGTGGGGTTGCAGTTTGCGCTCAAGTTCAGCGAAGTCGATGGGACGTTGGTGCTCGTGAATCTGGACCGAGTTTCTGCCGCACAGGGTAATGTGCGGCCGCGCTACGCCGGAAAGATGATGGAATGTGTGCAGGCCGCACACGGAGCAGCCCGACCGCGGGCGGGACGTGTCAATTTCGGAGATTTCGTTGGTCCACACATCGCAGGAAAAGAGCGAACGGCGTAATCGGTCGTGAGCGCCGACGATCCACTTAATGGCTTCGACGGCCTCCAAGGAGGCAGACAGGTTCACCGCTGGATTCAGGATGCCGCTGGTGTCGCAGGTTTCGACCATTCCCGAGGGAGGGTCGGGGAAAATGCAGGCCAGACAGGCGGTTATGCCGGGCAGGATGTTCATGGTGACGGCGTAGGAGCCAACCGCGCCGGCATAAATCCAGGGCTTGTTCTGTTCTACGGCATAATCATTCAGCAGGTAACGGGTTTCGAAATTGTCGGTCGCGTCGAGAAGCAGTTGCGCGTCCGCGAGCAGGGAATGGATATTGGCAGGAACCAGGTCCGCGACGTGGGCGTGGACCCGGGTCTGGCTGTTGAAACGGGCAATTCTGCGCCGTGCTGCCTCGGCTTTTGGCAGGCCTTCCGCAGCATCCTCTTCCTCAAACAGCACCTGGCGCTGCAGATTGCTCCATTCAACATAGTCGCGATCGATCAGCGTGAGGGTGCCGACCCCGGCGCGGGCCAGAAGCCCGGCGACGGCAGCTCCGGTCGCTCCGCAGCCAACGATGGCGACGTGGGCGGCGAAGAGTTTCTGCTGGCCCTGCTCGCCAATGCCTGAAAACAGGATTTGGCGAGAATAGCGATCGTGAGAGGGAGAGAAGACCGGATTGGAAGCCAGAGCCATACCCCTTCAGTATATGGAATGCGTCGCGCGGCGAATTTGGTGGCATAGGTCGCGGAGGTAGTGCGAGCGGAAGTGAGCCTGGTCCATGCGAAGCTGAAAAACATCGAACGTGGAACCGGTCTCAAGATATTCATCAGGATTTGCGGCGTGGACAAGACGAGGAACAGGCAGGTTGCGTATGCTAACCACAGGCAAACGGAGTCTGTCGATCAGCGTACTTCAAGGCAATCTGGGTCCATTGATTCATCGACGATTCGCTGGAACCAGACGATTTGCTGTCGGAAAAATAATTCAGCGTGGCAACGGTTGTGGACGGACCGTTCATGAGTCGATTTCTTTGCAGAAAAACCACCCACATCCAGGATTCTCTGGCGTGCGATTTGTTGCACGAATCGGGGTTTGCGTCCTGGGGATTGGTTTGGCCACGGCGGCATTCGCTGCCGGTGTCGTGCGTCCTGTGCAAAAGTCGAAGGCAACGCAGAGAGACAGCGCTGGAACATCCGTTGCCGGCGAGGTTTTTTCGATTCAGAGGAGCCCCGCGTTTCTGCGGTATCGCGACCTAAAGACCTGGTATGGACTGCCTGTGCATGCGCTTGTGTTCAAAGGCGTGACGGAACAGGACCTGGGCGGCGTGAAAGAGAAGCTTGCCCTGCATTCGGGTGAGAGGCTGACGCAACAGAATGTGAAGGAGAGCCTGCACGCTTTGTTCGCGACGGGCCTGTATCGCAGCATCATTGCCGAGGGAGTGGAAACGGGCGGCCAGGTCACGGTCACATTTCGCGGAATCCCGCAGCTCTTTCTACGCCGACTTTACATCCAGGGCATGAAGCAGGATACGCTCGCGGCACAAATCCAGCGAGCCACGCGTCTGGAGCTGGGAGAGCCGTTCACCGCACAGGAACTGGACCAGGCCACCGAGCATTTGCGGCAGGCGCTTGAACGGAATGGATTTTATGTTCCCGCAGTTGCGGTCAAGACGGTGCCGGCGGGCGCTCGCCATCTGGTGGATGTGATTTATACGGTGAATGCAGGTCGACAGGCCAAGGTGGGCAAAGTGGAAGCCACGGGGACGACGGCCATGACGGATGCGAAGTTTCGCAAGATCGCGAAGTTAAAGCAAGGATCCACGGTGACGGCGAACACGGTGTCGAGGGCACTGACGAGATTGAGAAAACAGTATCAAAAGCAAAACAGGCTGGAGGCGACGGTTCGGGCGGGCCCAGAGACTTTCAACGCGTCTACAAATGCGGTGAATTTTCGTTTTCAGGTGAGTCGAGGCCCGGAGGTGAGGATCAGCGCCACGGGGGCGAAGATTTCGAAGCGCGATCTGAAGCAGCTGATTCCTGTTTATGACGAGGGCGCAGTCGATCCGGACCTGCTAGACGAGGGCGACGGCAATCTGCGCGATTATTTTCAAAAGAAAGGCTACTTCGACGTGCATGTTACCCATGCAGTGGAACAGCCTGGGCAGAATGAAGAAAACATCCTTTACAAGATCGTTCCTGGAACCCTGCATAAGGTGGTGTCGGTCAAGGCGACCGGCAATCATTATTTCGATCGCGACATCATTAAAGAGCGGTTGAGCGTATTGGCCGCCGATCATGTCAACTCGCACGGCATTTATAGTCAACAGTTGTTGTCGCAGGATGTTGCCGCAATTCAAGCGTTGTACAAGAGCAATGGCTTCGGCAACGTCAATGTCACTCCGGTGGTCGCCGACTCGGACACAGAGGCTGGTGGCGTGAAGCCCAAGGTGGCGATTATCCACGTGACCTACGAAATTCACGAAGGTGTGCAGCAGAAGATTGGAAGAGTGCAACTGATCGGGGTCGAGAAGGTTTCAAAGGCCACATTGCTGGCGCAAATGAATACATTGTCCGGCGAACCGTATTCGCTGACAACGCTGACCGGGGACCGACTGCAGTTATTCGATTATTATTACCGGCACGGATTTTCCCAGGTGGAACTTGAATTTGAGCAGCATCCGGATCCAGCAGATCCGAACCGAATCGACATCGATGTGCGCGTGCATGAGGGAGATCCCTTCTACGTGAGTCATGTTTTGATCAGCGGGCTGCATTACACCAAGCCTCAGGTGGTCGATAAGTTGCTGGAGGTCCATCCCGGCGATCCGTTGAACCGCAACGCGATTCTGGATACGCAACGGCGACTCTACAATCTGGCACTGTTCAGCGAGGTCGATACCGGCATCGTGAACCCGCGCGGGACGCAGCCGCGCAAAGATGTTCTGGTGAATCTGACCGAGGCGCATCGCTGGAACTACGACTACGGCTTTGGCTTCGAAGTGCAGACGGGCAATCCGCAAACGAATTGCCCGTCGCCAGCATCGCTGATCGAGTTGGGCGTGGCCCATCCGAATTCGTATGTGTGCAGCCCCAATGGCAAGTTTGGGGTCAGTCCGCGTATTTCCTTCGATGTGAGCCGCATCAACCTGGGCGGCCGGGACCGCACGCTCAGCCTGCAGACCGCGTATGGCACGCTGGAACAGCAGGCGATCATGACGTACGACTATCCCAAATTCCGCGATCACAAGACGATCGATTTTTCGATCTCCGGCGGCTACGTCAGCAACCAGAATGTGACGACGTATGAGGCTTCGACACTGAGCGGGTCGGTGGTATTTACGGAGCGGCCCAACAAGGCGAACACGCTGATCTATTCGATGACCTACCGGTATGTCTACGTCAATCCCAGCAGCCTGCAGGTGAGCGCGGAACTGATTCCGCTGCTGTCGCAGCCCACGCGGGTCAGCGGCCCGGGCATTACCTGGGTGCATGACACACGCAACAATCCGCTGGATGCCACCAGCGGCTGGTATCTTTCCGCGCAGCAATTCTTCGCCTGGGAGGGGTTCGCGTCGCAAGCGAACTTCAATCGAATGGACATCACGGAGTCGAACTTTTACCGGCTGAACAAACAAAACTGGGTTTTGGCGCGGAGCACTCGCGTCGCTTTTGAGAATACCTATGGGAGTTCCGCGTATAGCCTGATCCCACTGCCGGAGCGTCTTTATGCGGGCGGCGCCACCTCGCATAGAGGATTCTCCATCAACGCGGCGGGTCCGCGAGATTTACAGACTGGTTTCCCGGTGGGCGGTTCAGGAGCGTTCGTGAACAGTACGGAGTTGCGCATTCCTCCGGTGCCGTTGCCACTGATTGGGGACAATCTTGGATTCGTCGTATTTGAGGATCTAGGCAACGTGTATGAAAATGCTTCGGGTATTTTTCCGTCGCTGTTACGGTTTTATCAACCGAATGTAAAGACCTGTTACAACCTGGTCGGCCCGGAGGGGACCTGCAACTTCAATTACGATTCGCAAGCCGCCGGCCTGGGTTTGCGCTATAAGACGCCGGTGGGCCCGATTCGGTTGGACTTCAGCTATAACATGAATCCAACGGTGTATCCCGTGGTGAGCGATCCGTCGCTGGCGCCGGCAGTGTTGGACTACAACGTTCAGCCGCCGTATGTTGGAAACTCCGGTCACTTCAACTTTTTCTTCAGCATCGGACAGGCGTTTTGATGAACGGCGCCGCCAATTCGAACATCAAGATCCGGCCTCGGCTGCGATATGCGGCACAAAGGAGGACACGAACCGTTACGGAGGGGCTGGCCTTGCTGGGTTGGCTGCTTTGCTCCTGGATCTGCGTCGGGCTTTATACGCGGGCGCAGGCCGCGGTTCCGCAGCGGATCGCGGTGCTGGATCGCGTGGTGGCCGATGTGGATGGGCAGGCGATTCTGGCCAGCGATGTGGATGACGAAATGCGTTTCTCCGCGCTGCAGCCGGGCTTTGAACCGCCGGAGGACAACACTCCGCAGCGGGCGCTGAACCGAGTGATAGATCGCACTTTGATTGACCAGCAGCGGGCCCTGCAGCCAGGGATGGCTGTGGTGTCGCAGAAGGATGTGGACGAGGCGGTCGCAGAAATGCGGAAGCAAATTTCTGCCACTACAAAGACGGATTGCAAGACCGATGCGGGATGGAAGGCATTCCTGGCGCAGCATGGCTTTACGCCGGCTGAAGTTGAAGATCGCATGCACGAACGGCTGGCGATCCTGAAATTTATCGATGTTCGGTTTGGGGTAGCGGTGCAGGTGTCGAATGCCGCCGTCAGAAATTACTATGAGCAAGTGTTGACGCCGGAACTGAAAAGAGACAAAGCGCCGGTGCCGGAACTGAGAGCCGTTGCGCCACGCATCCGCGAGATCCTTCGGCAACAGCAAGTCAGCAGCATGATCGACGAGTGGCTGAAAAGCCTGCGTGCCGAGAGGCAGGTACAGATTCTGGATTCTGCGTATGCGGAAGCTCACAGCGATCGCGGCGGAAACAAGGAAGGCGGCCAATGACGGAGGACGCCTCGACAACCAAGCGACGATCACGCTGGCGGTGGGTGGCCTACGCCGGTGCGGCCTCGTTGTTATTGGTGGTCTTCCTGGCAGCATCCCTGGCTTGGTACGCTTCCACTCCGAGATTCACCGCGCGAGTTCATCAGGCTGTCGTAAATGTGCTGGAACGCGCCACCGGTGGCCGTGTGGAGATGGGTTCGTTCCGATGGAGCGTGCGCAATTTCACTGTCGAAGTGGATGACCTGACGATCCATGGTAAAGAAGGACCGGGCGAAGTCCCCTATTTGCACGTACGCCATCTGGTGCTGGATGCCAGCCTGCTCACTTTCCTGACTCCCAAGATTCGCCTGACCAGTCTGACGGCGGTGAGCCCGACCCTGCACCTGATTGTGTTGCCGGATGGAACGACGAACCAGCCGCAGCCTCGCGTGGCGAGCCGTGAGCCATTGCCGCAGACGTTGCTGAGCATGGCCATTGAGCAGACACGAATTCAGGACGGTTGGCTGCTGGTGAACGATCGCAAGGTTCCATTCGAGATGGCGGCTGGACCGATGCACATGATCATGCGGTACATGCCCCAGCAGACGGCCTATCAGGCAATGCTGGACACACAAAATATTACATTTCGGCTGAAGAATTCGACCGAGACACATTCCAGGCTGCAGGTCAGCTTGCATCTGGCGCAGGATTTCGTCAGGATCGACAGCCTGCATCTACAGACAGGCGATTCGCACCTGATGGCGACGGGGGAAGTGCGGGATTTTGCTGCTCCGAACTGGAAGGCAAATGTGTGGGGCTTTGTAGATGCACGTGAGGCAGGGGCCATGATGGGAGAAGACGAGCTGCGCAACGGGAAGGCACAGCTTTCGATCGAAGCCCACGGGACGGCAGACGGAATGTTTCAGGTATCGGGCCATGTCGATCTGCATTCCGGCGAATGGGAAGCTCCGTGGTTGCGGTTGCGCGATGTGGATCTGCATACCAATGTCAACGTCGATAACGATACATGTTCTTTTACGGATTTTTCTTCCGTACTGGAGGACCAGGGAAAAATCTCGGGAAGCATGGTGTTGCGGCATTGCATAGGGCCGTCGACGCCGGTGACTGCCCCAGGTGCCAAGAAAACCGCTCCGCCGCCAGAAGCCCGGCATGGACGACTAAGCCCGCGCAAGTTGCTGGAGCGTTTGCACAGGGAGTTCGAGAAAAAGACGGTCGAGCCGGGCGAGAGAAAATATCAGCCGCTGCAGGCCGACATCGAGGCGCAGGTTTCCGATGTGACATTGCCTTTGATTCTGAAGGCGACCGCGCCCAGGGCGGAGTGGAACATAGGATTCACGACCGCGGCCTCCGGCAAGGTGACGGTGCGCTGGACGGGGAATGGAAACGGTCTGGATGTGCATGGAGACCTGATGTTGAGCGTGCCGCGACGAACGCTGGGTCTGGTACCGGTTAGCGGTCCCGCACATGCGGATTATCTTGGCGACTATCGCCATCTTGTGATTCAAGACGCCAATCTGCATACGCCGGCAACCCAGGTACATGGCTCGGGTACGCTGGATCTGCTGGACCAGGATTTGCATAGCGCACTGCGGCTGGAAGTGGTGGGACGGGATCTGGGCGAGTTCGACCAACTCCTGGCGATTACAGATTTGAGGGCCACGCCCGCAGGCTCGCCGCACGCGCTGCCGTTGAAGCTGCTGGGAGCCGCGACTTTCCACGGGGAGGTTCATGGTTCTTTTTTCGCGCTGGAAGCGGTGGGACATCTGGATTCTGGGCCGTTTGAGATGGTGGTGGCGCGGGCTGAGCCCGAGACTTCCGGTTCCACTCGGCCGCCGCCGGAGTTGCTGACATGGGACCAGTTTCACGGCGACATCTCGTATGCTCCGGCCCGGCTGATTCTGCGGAATGGGGAACTGGTGCGTGGCGATGCCGTGATTCATGCCGCGCTGGATCTGTCGCCGGATCGCACGGCGCCGGATACATATACCTACAACAAGCACACCCAGGTGACTGCGACCCTGCAGTCGACGAACGTTTCCTTGGCTGACTTGCAGTCGGTTGTCGGTACCTCGTATCCCCTGTCGGGAACTCTGGAAGCGCATGCGCATGTTACGGGGACGATGGACGACCTGGAAGGCTCCGGGCAGGTGATGCTGAGCCGCGCTATCGCATACGGTCAGGCGATTCCGATGGCGACTGTCGTGCTTTCCGCGCAGGGACACCTGTTGCAGGCGACTCATGTTCGGCTGGCCACTGCCGGTGGAGTTGCGATTGGGGAACTCCAGTACGATGACTCGACGGGCGCGCTGCAAGGAGAGATGATCGGGCACGACTTCGAGCTGTCGAAGATAGAGTTTTTTGAGAACTCGCTTCTGCGGGCCGATGGCAGCATGGGGATTCGGCTTCACGTGGAAGGGACGCCGGCCACTCCGCTGGCCAGCGCCGAGATGCAGATCGAAAACTTGACGCTGAACGGGCAGCCGATGGGGCGGCTGCATGCGGAGGCGAATGTTCAGCATGGACTGCTGTCCTTGACTTCGCGGGCGGAGCTGTTCCAGACGCACATGGATCTGGCTGGCCAGGTTCAACTGAGCGGGAAATATCCGGCCCAGATGGAGTTGACATTCGCGGGTTTCAATATTGACCCGCTGCTGCGCATGGTGAGTTCTTCCGATGTCAGCGGAAAATCGTCCATGGAAGGGAAGATCACGATGTCCGGACCGCTGGGGGAGCCATCGCAGATCCAGGCGGACGCAGACCTGAAATCATTTGCCGCCATAATCGGTGGTTTGCCGATTCATTCGCAAGGTCCGTTACAGGCCTCGTTGCGCGATGGGAAATTGCAACTGCAACAAGTACATATCCAAGGCACGAACATGGATTTTGTTGCCGGCGGGACCATCGACCTGTTGAAGGAATACGCACTGCGTCTGCATTCCGAGGGGACAATCGATGCAGCCCTGGCTTCGGCGATGAACAAGGACATCGAGTCTTCCGGCCAGGTGAAATTTGTGGTGAACGCGCGCGGAACAGCTCACAAGCCGGACCTGCGCGGCCGCGCCGAGTTGAGTCACATCAATCTGCACATGGTGAACCTCACCAATGGCCTGACCGACATGAACGGCACGATGGCGTTCGATCAGAACCGCCTGGTAGTGCAGCAGTTGAAGGGCTCTTCAGGCGGCGGGGATTTGGAGGTGAAGGGATTCGTCGGTTATCAGAATGGAATTTTCGTCGATTTGACGACGACGACGCAGCACGTTCGGATTCGCTATCCCAAGGGAGTTTCCAGTTCTGTGGATGCGAAATTGCGCTTGCTGGGGAACCTGGACAGCCTGCTGGTGAGCGGGAATCTGGAATTGATGCGTTTTGGCATCGACAGCAACGTGGACCTGGCTTCGCTGGCGACCGGCGGAGGCGGGGTTTCGGCTCCGATCGATCCAAGTTCGCCAATGAACCGCGTGCACCTCGACGTTCATGTCACTTCTGCGCCGGAACTTGGATTCCAGAACTCCTTCGCCGCGCTGGCAGGCGATGTAAACCTGCGCCTTCGAGGCACGCTGGAAAATCCTTCAGTACTGGGGCGGATCGACATCACCGAGGGTTCCGCTTCGTTTGCTGGAACAAAATATAGCCTGCAGCAGGGCGACATTATATTTGCCAACCCGGTGACCATCTCTCCGGAGATCGATCTGGAAGCCTCGGCGAGGGTGCAGGACTACGACATCATCATCAGCTTGCATGGGCCGCCGAATAAGCTGGAGATTTCCTATCGCTCCGAACCTCCTCTGACGCAGGCCGATGTGCTGGCTCTGCTGGCATTGGGGCGTACGAATGAGGAGGCGGCGATGTATGGGGAGCAACAGCAGGCGGGTGCCAACCTGACGACAGAAGCCCTGCTGGGAGGGGCGCTGAATGCGGCTGTGAGCAGCCGGGTGCAAAAATTGTTCGGTGTAGGCAGCGTGCGTGTCGACCCCAACTTTGTGGGCACCCTGGGTGAGTCTACGGCCCGCATTACCGTCGAACAGCAGGTGGGACGAAATTTGACGTTTACCTTTGCCACCAACGTGAACACCACCGCAGAGCAGTTGATCCAGGGGCAACTGGATTTGACCCACAATGTTTCCATTATTGCGGTACGCGACGAGGCCAACGTTTTCAGCATGTATCTGCAGATTCGCGGGCGGCATAGATGAAACTGGCGGACAGATCCGACTGCGAACTAGCGATTCGCCGAATTCTCAATTTTTTTGATCGGAGGGAACTGTGAAGTTGGCTGTCACGATCGTGAAGGAAGCCGCAGGTCAGGCCCCGCTGGTTCTACGAGGAGACTATATAGACTCGATACAGAAGGCGGCGCAGATTGGATACGATGCGGTGGAACTGCATGTGCCGGATGCCGCGGAGGTCAACGTTGGTGAGGTTCGGGCGGCTTGCGAAGCGACGGGCGTGACCTTGTCTTCGATTGGTACGGGCCTTGCCCATGTGCGCGATGGTCTCAGTCTTACTAGCCGCGATCAGGAAGTCAGGGGACGCGCCATTGCTCGACTACGGGGATTTATCGATCTCGGCGCGGAGTTCGGCAGTGTTGTGATTGTGGGGTTGATCAAGGGACTGGTCAAGGAGTCCGAAGGCCGTCTGGAGTATGAGCGGCACTTGACGGACGCCCTGGAGGTTTGTCTGCCGGTGGCCCGGAAATCGGGTGTGATGCTGGTGCTGGAGGCGATGAACCGTTATGAAAGCGACATTCTGAACACAGTTGAAGAATGTGTTCGTTACATCGAACGATTTGATTCCGAGCACTTGAAACTTCACATCGACACCTATCACATGAATATCGAAGAGGACCAGATTGGCCGAAACATCGTCGCGGCAGGGCAGCACATTGGCCATGTACATATCGCCGACAGCAATCGGGAGCGCCCGGGACTGGGTCATTATGATTTCCTGGAAACGATGGCTGCTTTGAAGACCGTGGGGTATCGGGGGGCTTTGGCGGTGGAGTGTCTAGCGAAGCCGACGCCGGAGCAGGCAGCCCGGGGAGCCCACGAATTCCTGCGGGCCGCGGTGACGAAAAACCCCGCAACCTAGAGCGGAAACCTGGGTTCAAGCAGGGAGGGGATTGTATCCTCTTGGACGTTTCCTGCGTCTATGTAGTCAGCGGCCCGGAGCCGAAGGGTTTGGATGGCGTTCTGCCGGGCGGGGACTTGGATGTAGAGGCGCGATCGTTGCCGGCAAAGTGGGGGACGTAGGGCAGAGTGTAGAAGGAGAGGGCAGCAATGCAGAGCAAAGCGATTGTATCCAGTCTGTTGATTGCGGTTTGTTGTGTGGGAATAGCAGGGGTGGGAACAACGGCGCTGATGGGTCCCTCGGGCTGCGTGTTCGCTGCGGATCACGGGGTCTCGGACTCGCAGTTGGCCCGTGCGGTGAGGGGCCAACTGAAAGGCAAGTACTTTCGGGATGTGACCGTGATAGTACGAGACGGAATTGCGACTCTTTCCGGGCAGGTGAGCCTCTACGCGTATAAGCCGCAGGCGGTCATGAAAGCGAGAAAAACGCATGGCATTAAAGCAGTGCGGGACAACATTGCCGTAGGCGGCCCAACGATTCCGGACAACGTCATGCAAAGAGATTTGTTGAAAAGGATCGAGGTGGACCGCGAGGGTTATGGCGAGGTGTTCGACGCCATTTCCGTGAGCGTGCAGAACGGGGTGGTGACGCTGGGTGGCCACGCGCTTGGGCCTATCACGCAACAGTCTGCGGTGACGTTGACGGAATATACGCCGGGCGTGAAGGAAGTGATCAACAAGATCAGCATCGACCCGATCTCGCAGTTCGACGATCAAATCCGGGTCGCGACGTTTCACGCGATTTATGGATACCCGCCGCTACAACAATACGCGATTGTTCCGTGGCGGCCGATTCGCATTTCGGTGCAGAACAGCAATGTGACGTTGTACGGGGTCGTGGATACCGAGATGGACAAGCAGTTGGCGTACATGCAGGCAATGCGGGTCCCGAACGTTTTCCACGTTACGGACGATCTGGTCGTTGGCAATGAGAACCAGGAAAAGAGCAAAAAGAAATAGGGCGGGATTAGATCGGCAGAAAGTACAACGGCGCAACTTTCCAAGTGGAAGGTTGCGCCGTTGTTTTTGCGGGCTGCATTGGAACTTTGCGCTGCGTTAGAGAAAAACCAGAATTACTGTGGGGTGGACAGACAAGCAGGGCCCTCGACTGTGTTCTTGCTTCGCAAAGACTTCGCTCGGGATGACAACCCTTTTTTACCTTACAGTAATGCTGCGATTGTGTTAGTCCGCGTGCATGACGGCGCCCTTTTGTCGGACTGCCTTGCGTAGCAGGAAAACGACGGGCAGGCAGCCGAAAGACGCCAGCGCCAGATAGCGGAAGTCGTCGACATAGGACAGCAGCAGGGCCTGGACATTCAGGGAACTGTACATGCGGCCCAAGGCGCCGGCGCTGGCCATGGCGGGTCCAATCTTGGGTCCCAGCGAACCGATTCCCTGGCGGAGTTGTTCCTGATACATGCGACTGCTGGGGGTCAGGTTCTGGACCAGGTTGGCCTGATGCAGTTGCGAGTGGCGTGCCAGTAGCGTATCTGTAATCGAAATGCCAATGCTGCCGCCGACGTTGCGCAGCAGGTTGTAAAGACCGGTGGCGTTCCCCATTTCCTGATTGGAGAGGCCGGCAACAGTGGTAGTCGAAAGCGGCACGAAGACCATTCCGGAGCCGAATCCGCTTAAGATGATCGCCCAGATAAACGACCACGGAGATATGGCCAGGTTGACCTCGCCAAACCAGATGCCGCAGATGCCGAAGATCAAAAAACCTCCGCCAATCAGCCAGCGGTTATCCATTTTGGACGTGAGAATGCCGATGATTGGCATGGCCACAATAGCTCCCAAGCCGCGGGGACTGACAGCAATGCCGGCATTGAAGGCCGGGTACAGCATCACCTCCTGGTAGAACAGCGGGAGCAGCGTGATCAGGCCATAGATACATCCGCCAAACAGCGCGATGAGAATGCAGCCGAGGGCGAAGTTTCGATGGAGAAAGACGCGCAGATTCACCAATGGCCTTTTCTCGCTCAACATGCGCCAAACGAACGCGACGAAGGAGACGATGAGGATGGCTGTGGCCCAGCGAATCCAAGTGGCGCCAAACCAGTCATCTTCCTGACCCTTGTCGAGAATGATTTGCAGACAAGCCAGCCAGGTGGCGAGCAATCCCAGGCCGATCCCATCCAAAGGACCGGGCTTGGCGTCGCGGATATAGTCCGGATCGCGGACGAAGCGCGAGATCATAATCAGCGCCAGAATCCCGATGGGGATATTGATGTAGAAGGTCCAACGCCAGGAATAGGCGTCGGTGAGATAGCCGCCCAGGGTTGGGCCAAGAATGGGAGCGACTACGACGCCGAGTCCATATACAGCCATGGCCTGGCCGCGCTTCTCCTCGGGAAAGCTTTCCAGCATGATGGCCTGCGATATGGGCTGGAGCGCGCCGCCGCCCGCACCCTGTACCGCTCGCGCCAGCAGGATCATGGCCAGACTAGTAGACGCGCCGCAGGCAAAGGAACTGATGGTGAAGATGACGATACAGGTCATCAGGAATCGCTTGCGCCCGAACCGCTGCGCACACCAGCCGCTGACGGGCAGAATAATGGCGTTGGCGACCAGATAGCTGGTGAGCACCCATGTGGCTTCATTGGTGCTGGCCGACAGACTTCCGGCGATATACGGCAGCGCCACCGAAGCAATGGAGGTGTCGAGCACTTCCATGAATGTCGGCAGAACCACCGAAAGCGCGATGAGCCACGGATTGATCTGTTGTTCTTTGCTGGCGGTCAAATTCGCTTTTTCCTTATGACCTTTGAGCTGCGTTTCAATCTTAGACAGAGGCGGTGTGAATGGGGACTACATCTTCCACTGGATGGAACTTAGATGCATTGTGGAATCAGTTCGTAGCAGAAATTACATCGAGGTGCAATGAGTGTGTTGGCAGTCCCAGTACTGTACCCATTATTGAATTGTACTGGCGGTAGGCGGTGAAAGATTTGAACCGAATTTGAAATGCGAGGATTGGAGCGGAGGTTTCACAGTCTCTTGCTGTGAAGTGGCCGCAGTCAGGCTCTACACTTAAAGAAACAGGGTTTGCCGATGAGATGCGAAGGGACAATGCCCTCTTTTAAAGAAGGATGCGCAGAATGAGCGGTAGTCTTGGTACCACGCTCGAGATGATCAAGTGGGAGCATTCCGTATTCGCGCTGCCATTTGCGCTGACCGGCGCGATGCTGGCGGCGCGAGGGTTGCCACCATGGCGGGTTTTGTTTTGGATTGTCGTCTGCATGATCGCGGCACGCTCCGCGGCCATGGCTTTCAATCGGTGGGCGGATGCGGAGATCGATCGCGTCAATCCGCGCACGGCCGGCAGGGCCATTCCGGCGGGCCTACTGAGCGCGCGGTTTACGATTGGCTTCACGATTGTGGCGGCGGCGATTTTTTTGGTGGGGGCGAGCCGGTTGAATCGAATGACGCTGGAACTTGCCCCGTTGGCGTTGGCCGTGATCTTTCTGTATTCGTATGCAAAACGGTTCACGCACTGGTCGCACCTGGTGCTGGGGCTGGCGCTGGGGATCGCTCCTTCAGCGGCGTGGATTGCGGTGCGAGGGTCGCTCGATCCGCGCATCGTGGCGCTAACGGGAGCGGTGCTGTTCTGGGTGGGCGGGTTCGACGTGCTGTACGCCTGCCAGGATTATGCACATGACCTTGAGGCAGGGCTGCATAGTATTCCGCAGGCGTTTGGACTGCAGGCCGCATTTTGGATTGCGCGGGCCATGCACCTGGCGATGCTGGTTTTGCTCATCGCGTTGATTGTTCTGTTTCATCTGGGATGGATTACCATCCTGGGAGTCGTCGCGGTGGCTGCGATGCTGCTCTATGAACATCGACTGGTCTCTCCGCACGACCTGCGACGGCTGAATGCGGCTTTTTTCATGATGAACGGAATTATCTCGTTTATTTTTTTCCTGGCCGTTGCCGCAGACTTACTGTTCCGAAAATAGCCGGCTGGCAGCAAGAACGCCCCCAGGGAGCTACGCCTGAGGGCGTTTCTACGGGCAGTCAATCAATCATGTGTATGTTCGGCCAAGTCGATCCAGCGGCTCGAACGATTATGCGGACCGATCGGAAGCGTCATTCATGCGATGCTCTTCCTTGACGGCATCGATCTTATCGTTGACGCGATTTTTCGCGTCAACGATGTTACGGGAAATGTTTTCGCGCGTGTCATGAGCGTGCCGTTCGCCGGTCGTGTTCATCGCATCCTTCACATTGCCCCAGGTCTCCCTGGCTGTGCCCTTTACCTGGTCGGCTACGCCGCTATTGGCTAGATCGTCGTTGCCGACGGCTTCGCCTATACCCAGTTTGATTTTGCCGGTAACCTGCTCGACTTTTCCAGTGACTTGATCCTTGTTCATGGGGAGTGCTCCTTGGGCTAACTTGTTTGCTTCGCAGATCGATCCGGGGTGGATTATGAGACCGGATTTGCGAAACTGTTGAGATGGAGCGTCCCACATTGCAGCGGAACGGTCCCACCCGCTGGGTGGATGAACTAAATTGCGCTGCGTCGTCCGCCGATGATTGCAAAGATAAGGACAACCAGTGCAATCACGAGGAGGATATGGATATACGCGCCGAGTACGTGGAAGCCGATGAATCCGAGCAGCCACAAGATCAGAAGGACTACAAAGATGGTCCACAACATTTGTTGGGTCTCCTTACGGGCGAAGCCGATACATGTGATAAGTTGCGCGTAAGCGCATAGAAGGTTGCCGCCGGATGTAAATCATTTCTTGTTTTGCTGTTCGATCAGGGGGGTTCGATGCAAGTAGCGATTCAGGGAGAGCTTGGCTCTTTCAGCCACGAAGCGAGTCTGACTCTGGTTGCGGAAGGCGCGATTGTGCCGTGCGCAGCGGCCGGAGCTGTGCTGGAAGCGTTGGGTAGCAGCCGAGTGGATGCCGCCGTGATTCCGGTGGAGAATAGTCTGGCAGGTTCGGTGATGGATTTTTACGATCTGTTCTTCGCGCACGAATTTGTAGTTGAGCGGGAACTGGAAATGCGAATTCGTCATAACCTGATGGTTGCGCAGGGTGTCACGATGGAAACGGTGCGGCAGGTGTTATCGCATCCAGTCGCGCTGGCGCAGTGTAAAAGATTCTTTGCCGCGCATCCGCAGTTGGAGGCGATAGGTTTTTACGATACAGCGGGCGCGGTTCGTCATGTGGCCGAAGCCAAGCAAAACCATCTGGCGGCGATCGGCAGCAAACAGGCCGCTCGGCAGTATGGCACGAGCATTCTTGAGGAGAGCATCGAAGATCGCGAAGAGAGTTACACTCGCTTTTGGTTGATTCGCAGGCATGGCACCGCTCCCAGAGAAGCGGCGCCGACGAAACTATCGGTCGCATTCGTGTTGGAGAATCAACCGGGCGCACTGCTGCAGGCGCTGAATACGTTTGCCGCGCGCCAACTAAACCTGACCAAGATCGAGTCGAGACCCATGACGGGCCGCCCGTGGGAATACATGTTCTACGCCGATGTCGCAATCCCGGGTAATGAGGAGGCCGATGCGGCGCTCTTCGAACTGAGCAAAGTGTGTTCCACAATAAAGGAATTGGGGCGGTACCGGGTACTGAATCCTGCATCGAAACTATAGAGGGAACGGGGGGATCACGGCTGCCAGGCCGATAATATATTTGCAACCGAGGACGATTCTTAGCGTCTAAGATTCATAAAGATTGATAGAGGGGGACTCAATGTCCAGCGATTTCTTAAGTGTGATTCATCCTGGAGAGCGGAAGGGCCGCGAACAAAATGGTTCAAAACAGGTCTATCCTGTTCTGCCGGTTCGAGATACGGTTCTGTTTCCCCATGCCGTGTTGCCGTTGACGGTTGGGCGGGAAAGCTCCATCCAACTGGTGCAGTCTTTAGGGGAAGAGAAAACCATTATCGTCGTCGCGCAGCGCGAAGCGCGGATGGACGCTCCTCAGCCGTCGGATTTGTACTCGGTGGGGACTCTGGCGACGGTGCATAAAGTGGTGAAAATGCCGAATCAAAGCTTGTTCGTTTTTACTGAAGGCACAGAGCGGGTGAGGCTGACGGATTTCGATCAATCGACTCCGTACATGAAATCGGAAGTGGAAGTGATTGAAGATATCGATCCGGAGAAGAGCCCGGAGGCGGAGGCATTGCAGCGCAATATTCTGGCGCAGTTTCAGCACATTGTGACCGCATCGCCGACGCTGTCGGACGAGCTGCAAACGATTGCGTTGAATATCGACGAGCCGGGCCGGCTGGTTGACTTTATTGCGTCTTCGCTGCCGATTCTTTCGACGATCGATAAGCAGGAGCTGCTGGAAACGCCGGACGTGATGGGGCGAATGACGCGCATGAACCGGCATCTGGCCAAGGAGCTGGAAGTGCAGCAACTGCGGAACAAGATCCAGACTGAGGTACAGGACCAGGTGCAGCAGTCGCAGCGGGATTATTACCTGCGGGAGCAGATGAAGGCCATCCAGAAGGAGTTGGGCGAACTCGACGAAGGTCAAAAAGATATTGAAGAGCTGCGCGAGAAACTGGAAGCCGCCGGGATGCCGGAGGCGGTGAAAAAGGAAGGGCTGAAGGAGCTGGGCCGCTTATCGCGGATGTCTCCGATGGCGCCGGATTATTCTCTTACGCGCAACTACATTGAATGGTTGGTGGTGTTGCCATGGACGAAGTCTTCGGGCAGCGAAGTCGATATTGCAAGGGCGAAGGAAATTCTGGATGAGGACCACTACGACCTGAAGAAGGTGAAGGAACGTATTCTGGATTATTTGGCGGTGCGTCGCCTGAAGCCGGACATGAAGGGACCGATTTTGTGCTTTGTTGGGCCTCCGGGCGTAGGGAAAACCTCCCTGGGGCGCAGTATTGCACGCGCGTTGGGTCGCAAGTTCCAGCGAATCTCTCTGGGCGGCATGCATGATGAGGCTGAGATTCGTGGGCATCGGCGTACGTATATTGGCGCCATGCCGGGCCAGATCATGCAATCTCTGAGACGGGCGGAAACGAACGATCCGGTGTTCATGCTGGACGAGGTTGACAAACTGGGACGGGATTTCCGCGGCGATCCGTCGTCGGCGCTGCTGGAGACCTTGGATCCTGAGCAGAATTTCAGCTTCCGGGACAATTACCTTGACGTGCCGTTCGATCTTTCGAAAGTGCTGTTTATCTGTACGGCGAACATGCTGGATCCGATTCCCGAACCGTTGCGGGACCGCATGGAGATTATCGAACTGACAGGCTACACGGAAGATGAGAAGGTCCACATTGCATTTCGCTATCTGATTCCGCGGCAGATTAAGGAAAACGGAATCGAAGAGAAGGACATTGAATTTCCAGAAGCGGCGGTTCGCAGCATGGTGCGTCACTACACGCACGAAGCGGGCGTTCGCAAGCTGGAGCAGTGGATTGGAACGGTTTGCCGCAAGCAGGCGCGCCGGATTGCCGAAGGCAAGACCGAGAAACTCATCGTCACGCCGGCGGTAATTCAGGAATTCCTTGGCGGCATCAAGGTGCGCGTGGATACAGAAATTGCCGAACGCACCAAGCGGCCGGGAGTGGCTGTGGGACTGGCCTGGACTCCAGCGGGAGGCGACATTCTGTTTATTGAAGCCAACCGTATGAAGGGTAAAGGCGGGTTCACGATGACCGGGCAGATTGGCGAGGTGATGCAGGAGTCGATGCAGGCCGCGCTGACCTGGGTCCGCTCCAACGCGAAACTGTTGAGTCTGAAAGAGGACTTCAATTCGGAACTGGATCTGCACATTCATATTCCGGCGGGAGCGATTCCGAAGGACGGCCCGTCGGCGGGCGTGACCCTGGCAACCACGTTGGTCTCGCTGATGACCGACACCATCATCCGTCCGCTGACCGCGATGACGGGTGAGATTACGCTGAGCGGCAATGTATTGCCGGTGGGCGGAATCAAGGAGAAATTCCTGGCCGCGCGGAGGGCAGGGGTCCGCGACATTATTTTGCCGGAAGAAAACCGGTTGAACGTGGAAGAGGACCTGTTGCCGGAGCAGCTGGCTGGGCTGACGATTCACTATGCGCGTCGAATTGAGGATGTGCTGGCCATCGCTCTGCCGGATGCGTTAAAGCCACGGGTGCTGGAAGAAGTGATCCAGCAGGAACCGCCCGTGACGCAGGTGCCGGAGACGGTGCACGCATAAGGAGTCATTCTGAACCCTTCGGCCACGCTCGGGGCAGGCTCCGAGCAGCGCAGTGAAGAATCCAGCGGGTGATGGCGATAATTGTCACGCCGGTCTCCTCTGGATTCTTCGCTTCGCTCAGAATGACAAGCCATTTTATTGAGAACTCAATAAGTGTTCACCATTGGCCACTCCACGCTGCCGATTGAGGTGTTTGTTGGCGCATTGCAGGACAATGGCGTCACCCTGTTGGTCGATGTGCGGACGATTCCTCAGTCACGGCACAACCCGCAATTTGGCGCGGAGGCGTTGTCGGCTTCGCTGCGTTCTGCCGGCATCGTGTATCGCTGGATGCAGGCGCTGGGTGGGCTGCGCAAAGCCAGGAAGGACACCGTCAATACAGGGTGGCAGAATGCCAGCTTTCGCGGCTACGCCGACTATATGCAGACCGAGGCTTTCCAAAATGCACTGAAGAAATTGATGGGGCTGGAGAAGGAAACGGTGGCTGCGATCATGTGCTCTGAGGCGGTGCCATGGCGCTGTCATCGCTCGCTGATCGGGGACGCACTGCTGGTGCGCGGACACTCTGTCGAGAATATTTTTGTTTCGCCAGCGGGGAAGTCGACGCGGAAGCCACACACGCTGACGCCGTTTGCGCGGGTGGAAGGAACGCGGCTCTGGTACCCGGGGGAGCCGGAGGGGCAGGAATTGCCATTACCAGGAGAAAAGACATTGCCATAAACCCAGGTCTCAGAAGCGAGACCTGGGGCACCCAGATTTGCTTACTACGCACTACACTTTATCCATGCACGTCCATGTACTTCTTTTTGGCGCGTTAAAGGACCTGCGAGCGCGGGAAACGGAAATCGTCGAGTTGCCGGAGAAGTCCACGGTGGCGGAATTTCTGCGCCGGTTTGTCGCGATTGCTCCGCAAGTGGGAAAATATGCCGGCTCACTGGCGATAGCCGTGAACCGAGAATACGCATTGCCCACGCATGTGCTGCATGAAGGCGATGAAGTGGCGTTGTTGCCTCCGGTCAGCGGCGGGTCCGGCGACGATGTTCCCCCCGGGCACGTCGATTCCACGAGTGAACTGATTCGACTGCAACGCGAACCCATCGATGCAAGCTCACTGGTTGCGCAGGTGAAAGAGGGGGAAGACGGCGCGGTAGTGGTCTTCGATGGAATTGTGCGCAACAACACGCGCGGGCGGGCGACGCTTTTTCTCGATTACGAATCGTATGAAGCCATGGCGTTGAGCCAGATGCAGACGCTGGCGCATGATGCGCAGCAGCGATTTGGTGTGCGGCGGACCGCGTTGGTCCATCGACTGGGGCGGTTGCAGGTGGGAGAGAGCAGCGTCCTGATCGTAGTTGCGGCGGCGCATCGCGCGCAGGCGTTCGATGCCTGCCGCTGGATCATCGATACGCTGAAGAAGACAGTGCCCATCTGGAAAAAAGAATGGTTCGAAGACGGCGCGGTTTGGGCTGACGGCGAGCCGTTTCCGGAAGAGATTTCCATTCACAAGTCTGGCGACGGTGCGAGTGAGAACGAGCCGTGAGATGGACGTTGGCTGTCGCAAGCCTGGCGGCGTTCTTAACCGTGCCTAGCGCCATGAATTTGTTCCCTCCCACCCTGGCCGCAAAAAGCGCGGCGAGGATGGGGCACCCGCAAGGTCCACCAGCTTCTGTGCGGGTTCGAGTGAGCCTGGTGAATGTCCCGGTGAGTGTGGTGGATCGGCAAGGGCAACCGGTGAACGGGCTGCATCGCGACGATTTTTCGTTGACCGAAGACGGCCATCCGGAAACGATCAGGGTATTTCAGGCGACGGCCATTCACCCGCTTTCGATGGTGCTGGCAATCGATACCAGTGTGAGTGTTCGTAAGGATCTGCCGTTTGCCAAGCAAGCTGCTGCCGATTTGGCTGCGTCTTTATTGGGCCGCGATGATCGCGTAGAACTACTGGGATTTGCCGGCGAGGTGACGCAGGTGGTTCCGTTCGCGGGCAATCTTCACGAGCTTGATCATGGGCTGCGCACGCTGCACGGAGACGGACCGACGGCACTTTACGCTGCGATTGCGCAGGCCGCGAACGATCTCGCATCCCACTCGGGCCGGAAAGTGATTGTGGTGATCAGCGACGGGTCGAACAGTGTTGCTGGGGTGGATTATGACCAGGCGCGAACCGCGGCGTTGCGGGCGCAGGCCAGTATTGAAAGCATTATTTTGGTTCCCATCGGGGCGAATGCCGGTCGCGATCTTGGCGGGGAACATGCGCTGATCCAACTATCTCGCGATACGGGCGGCGAATATTTCTATGCTGACGGTGCCGATCCGTTGCAGGATGCGATGACGCGGCTTTCGCTGGGGCTTCGATCCGAGTATCTGCTGGGCTACTATCCCACGCAGGGGAATGCGTCGGGCCCGGAGGCCGGAGGCTTTCGCAGGATTCAACTGCGCCTCACCCATCCAGCATTGAGCCACGCCTATCGATTGCAATATCGCACAGGCTATTACGTCGAGGGCACGCACTAGAGAAGCTCCGATTCAGTCAATAGGTCGCCGCGGCGACCCCTCAGGGGACCAATCCCTGCGGATTTTCAGCTTTTACGGCACGGCTGAAGCCCTGCCCTGATACAAAGCAGACTGAATCAGGGCTTCTTTAAGCGCGATATACTTTGGTGGTGAACACTTCGGGCAGCAGTCGGCGCAAGCAGAAATCTCATCATCCGCAAACCGAAACCGGGCAGGAAGCCATGTATCTCCGCATCCTGAGTGAGCGACAGACGCCGGTGGTTGTGCAGTTGCGGGATGGTGAAGCGCTGCAAGGGTGGATCGAGTATTTCGACGATCGCATGATTCGCCTGACGCGCGAAGGTAAGCCAAATCTTTTTATCTACAAGCATCAGATATTGACCATTACGGAAAAATCTCGAAGTCGTGCGCCGCGAAATGGCAAACAGTTTGAGGCGGAGGGTTCGAGTGAGGATTCCCCGGCATGAGCGGACCTAATCTCCTCCATGCCGGACCCGCTTCGGAAATGGCGCGCGCCGCTGGCGTCCTGCTGCGACGTCACTACGAACACGGAGTGGCCACAGAGTATAAAGGCGAAGTCGACCTGGTGACGATTGCCGACCGTGAGAGCGAAAAGCTGCTGGTGGAGCGGCTGCGGGCGCAATGGCCGGACCATGGCATTGTCGGCGAAGAGGGTACGCGGACGCAGATGGAATGTGAGTATCGCTGGTACATCGATCCACTGGATGGAACGACGAACTTTGCCCACGGATTTCCGTCTTTCTGCGTCTCGATGGGGCTGGAACATCGTGCGCCTGGAACCGCGATGGACGCGGATGGCGAGCTGGTCGCGGCGGTGATCTACGATCCACTGCGGGATGAAATGTTTCTGGCGGAAAAAGGCCGAGGGGCGTCACTGAACGGAAAACCCATTCATGTTTCTGCGACAGAAACGCTGGCCGAATCGTTGATTGCTACGGGATTTCCCAGCCGCAAACGCCACGGCAATCCGAATGTGCATTTTTATCACGAGTTCACGTTGCGGTCGCATGGGGTGCGCCGGGCAGGTTCCGCGGCGCTCGACCTGGCCTATACGGCGTGCGGCCGCCTGGACGGCTATTGGGAGTTCAAGCTGAATTCCTGGGACACGGCGGCGGGTGTGTTGCTGGTGCGGGAAGCCGGTGGCATGGTCACGTACGTCGACGGCAGCCCGTTTCATCTTGTCAGCGCGGAAGTGCTGGCCAGCAATGGAAAGATTCATGGCGCGATGATTCATCTGTTTCAGGACATGCTTGCGGGGCGCAACCTGGAGCCGATTCAGTCTGCGCGGGAGTTTGCCGCAGAGCGTGCCGAGCGTCTTGCAGCCGCGGCAAAATGATAGGGAAATGTCGGGTACGGGAAATGTTTTGGTAGTGTCCTAAATCTGCGTTGATCGGTATGTAACTTTCGATTGCTCAAACCACGACGATAGCGCCTGGACTTCCGGCGAACCCTTGCGAGACCTTGAGGAGGGTCTTTAGGAACGCATCAGATGTTGAGTCTAAGGAGTTTTGCATTCATCCTGGCGTCAGCGATACGGCGCGCGTGCTCCCTGTCGTGCGCTGCTCTCCATCGCTTTCTCGACAGAATCAGCGGGAAGAAACTGAGGATAATGGCTACAAAAATGCCTATAAAAAGGGCGGTCGCTTCCATGTCAGTCTCCTACGAACAATTTACACCGTCCAGGCTCGGACGGGAGATCCCGGCGCTGTTCAGCCCAAAAATACAATCAACGCAGATTTAAGACACTGCAAATTTTTACGATGGACAACCTTGCACCGGCTGTGCTGGTACAATCGAGTTGACTTGCTAGTTCCAGTTAGGAGAGTTTTGACCCATGGCTTACGTGATTGCAGAACCCTGCATCGGCACGAAGGATACCGCCTGCGTCGATGCCTGCCCGGTGGATTGTATTCATCCCAAGAAGGATGAAGAAGGTTATGAGGGGTCCAATCAGCTCTTCATCGATCCAGTGGAATGTATCGATTGTGGCGCGTGCGTGCCGGTTTGCCCGGTGTCGGCCATTTTTACCGCCGACGATTTGCCGGAAAAATGGAAATCGTACGAGCAGACCAACGCCCAGCATTTCGGCCGCTAGATCTGTTTTTCGTTTCGGAAAAACGCGCAGCTCCAGGGCTGCGCGTTTCTCATTGGCCGCCGTTTGCCGGGCGGATTCTGAGCTGTTGTATTGAACTCTCTTCCACGCCATGACGCTGCATCAATCTGAGGCGATCGTACTGCGCACCTGGCCGCTGCATGAGTCGGACTTGCTGGTTTCATTGCTGACGCGCGATCTGGGTAAGGTGCGCGGCGTGGCCAAGGCCGGGTTGAAATCCAGAAAGCGATTTGGCGGAGCGCTGGAGCCGATGACCTACGTGCATGCGGCGTATGCCGAACGGCCTCGACAGGAGCTGGTGCGAATGGATCATTTTGAAGCGATCGCATCGCCGCTGGCCCTGCCGATCGACTATTTGCGCGCGGCAACGCTGGGCTATTATGCAGAGGTTTTGGAGAACGTGTTGCCAGATCACGATCCTCAGGATGCAATTTTTCGTCTGACACTGGCGGTGCTGGAGCAGAGCCAGGTGGATCGCTGCTGGATGCCGGTGACGTATTTTTCACTTTGGATCACACGGCTGATCGGCTGGCTGCCGGAGACGGACCGATGCACCGAGTGCGGCCAGGCCTTCGCGGGCGAGGCAGCATATTTTCACGTGTTGGCGGATGGTCTGAGTTGCGCGCGCCATAAAAAACCGAACAGCGGCATGCTGGGCCGCGATTCGCTGGCGCTGGCGCAGCGGATGTTGCGCGATCCGATTCGCGCGATGAGCGCAGAACCGTGGACGCGGCAGTCCGGGAGGGACCTGCGGCGTTTTCTGGTACGGACACTCGAACGGCACACAGAGCGGCATTTGAACTCCGCAGAAGTGTTCAGTCGCATGGGTGGCTAATCCTATTTCACGGGTCGGACCCGGGCGGTACATTCGATACAATCAGCATCAACGTGTTTGCATTTTGAATGGAGTTTCCTTACTTGGCATCCAACAGTTCAGTCGAACGAAAAGGTCCGCTTACATTTCAGGAGCTGCTGTTTCAGTTACAACAATTTTGGGCCAGCCATGGCTGTATTTTGCAGCAGGCGTATGACGTGGAAGTGGGCGCAGGCACCATGTCGCCGGAGACATTTCTGCGCGTGTTGGGGCCGAAGCCGTTTCGCGTGGCGTACGCGCAGCCGTCGCGTCGGCCGGCAGATGGGCGCTATGGGCAAAATCCGAACCGGCTGTTCAAGCACACCCAGCTGCAGGTGATTTTGAAGCCGCCGCCGGAAAACATTCAGGGACTGTATTTGGAATCGCTGCTGGCGATTGGGATCGATCTGCGGCAGCACGACGTGAAATTCGAAGAGGACAATTGGGAGTCGCCGACGCTGGGGGCGTGGGGCATTGGCTGGCAGGTAATGCTGGATGGGCTGGAGATTACGCAGTTCACGTATTTTCAGCAGTGCGGCGGCATCGACCTCGATCCTATTGCGGGCGAGATTACGTATGGGCTGGAGCGCATTGCCGCATTTCTGCAGGATGTCGATTCCATCTACGACATTGTGTGGGCGCGCGAGCCGGACACCGGCAAGGAAGTTACATATGGGGAAGTACGGCTCGCGGAAGAGATGCAATTCTCCGTCTACAATTTTGAGAAGGCGGATGTAGGAAAGCTGTGGCAGCACTTCCGGTTGTATGAAGAAGAATGTCAGGAATTGCTGGCGGGCGCGCGGGCGCTACCGGAAGAAGCGGGCACCGAGGCGCGCAGTCGCTTGCCGCTACTGGCCGCGTTCGATTTGTGTCTGAAATGTTCGCACCTGTTTAATTTGCTGGACGCGCGCGGGGCGATTTCCGTGACGGAACGAGTGGGTGTGATCGCAAGAATTCGTGCGCTTGCTGTGGCCGTGGCCAAGGCGTACGCAGCCCAACAAATGGTCGCCGCGGCGACCCGCGCATAAAACTATTCGAGATGAAAGCTCAGGAAACGAGTCGAATGCCCGCATTTCTGCTTGAAATTGGATCGGAAGAAATTCCCGCCGGGATGATTGCTGCCGCGCAGACAGAGTTGGCGCAACGCGTCGAGAAGCTGCTGACACGCGAGTGGCTGGCGACGGAGGCGCTGCAGGTGACAAGCTACAGCACTCCGCGACGGCTTGCGGTGCTGGTGGAAGACCTGCTGCCTGGGCAGCCGGATATGCAGGAAGAAATTGTGGGGCCAGCCACGAAGGTTGCATACAAAGATGGCGTGCCTACGCCGGCGGCGATTGCATTCGCAAAAAAATCTGGCGTGGAAGTTTCCGCGTTAAAGACGATCCAGAATGCCAAGGGGGAGTATGTTTCGGCGACTGTACATCGGCGTGGACGCGCAGCAGCCGAAGTGCTGAAGGACGGCCTGGCGGCAGAGATTGCTGGAATCTATTGGCCGAAGAGCATGTACTGGCGCGCGGGCAAACCGGAGCGATTTGTGCGTCCAGTGCGCTGGTTGGTGGCGCTGCTGGATCAGGAAATACTGCCGCTGGAGTTTGCCGGTGTCACTGCCGGTCGAGCGAGCTGTGGCCATCGCGTGCTGCACGGGGATGTGCCGGTGGTGGTGAAGACGCCGCAGGAATATGCGCAGACGCTGGCGGCGGCGTATGTCGAGGTTGACCCGGCAGCGCGGCGGGAGCGCATTCGCAAAGCGCTGGACAAAGCGACGCGACAGATTGCGGGTGCGCGCTGGCGCGAGGATGAAGCGCTGGTCGAGATCGTCACCAACCTGACCGAGTGGCCGAGCGTGATTCTGGGCAGCTTCGAGCGGGAGTATCTGACGCTGCCCGATGAAATTTTGGTGACGGTGATGCGCGGTCATCAGAAATATTTTGCTTTGGAAGATAGCGAGAAGAAACTGCTGCCGAATTTTCTGGCGGTACTGAATTTGGAGGTTGATGAGGCGGGAGCCGCGGTGATTCGCCATGGCAACGAGCGAGTGCTGCGGGCGCGATTCAACGATGCACGTTTCTTCTGGGACGTGGACCAGAAGATTCCGCTGGTCGATCGGGTGGAGATGCTGAAGAGCGTCACCTTCCAGAAAGACCTGGGAAGCTACTGGGACAAGACCGAAAGAAACCGCGCAGTAGCGAGACAGATCATCGACCGGTTCGATCCACCACTGTTTGATTCTGAGGTGAAGTTCAACACATTTTGCGCCGGAGTCGATCAGGCGGCGTTGCTGGCGAAAGCGGATCTGACCACCGAGATGGTGAAGGAATTTACCGAGCTGCAAGGAGTGGTCGGAGGATTATATGCGCGGGCGCAGCGGCTGCCGGACGGCGTTGCGCGCGCCATTCACGATCACTACAAGCCCGCATCGCAGGAGGACACGATCCCAAGCCTTCCCGCGGGATCGGTCGTGGCGCTTGCAGACAAGATCAGCACCATTGTCGACATGTTTGCCATTGGATTGCAGCCGACGGGATCGAAAGATCCATTTGCGCTACGCCGCGCGGGCAATGGAGTGGTTCGCATATTAGTGGAAGACGACAAGCTCAACGACGGACTGCATCTCGCTAATGTTTATTTAGCCGCCATGCAGAACACAAAGGCGATGGAGGATGCGGACTTACGAGGGGCGATCTATGAATTTCTGCTGGATCGCTTTGAGTTTTATCTTCGCGAGGCCGCGAAGGTGAATCCGCAGGTGGCGCGAGCGGTGCGCAAAGCTGGGACGACCGGCAGTGATTACGAAGTGGATGGGCGCCTGATTGCGTACGGGAAGATTGCCGGATTTGCGAAAGCGCTGGATGCACAGGTGGGTTCGCCGAATGTGCTGGCGGTGGCGGAGCTGCTGAAGCGGGCCTCGAATATACTGCGGCAGGCAAAAGAAAAAGAAATTACATACGCTCAGTCACCTAACGAGAAGTATTTTCAAGAAGACGCAGAGATTTCGCTGTTAGAGAAGGTTTATAAAGTAGACGATGGAATCCACATGATGTACGCAGATCGGAAGTATTCCCAGGTTATCGATATGATCGCAGAACTTAAAGAGCCTTTGAATCAGTTTTTCGATTCCGTGATGGTGATGGTGGAGGACACCCAGCTACGCGACAATCGGTTGGCGTTGCTGGCTCGCACCGTATCCGTCGTTCGCTGGGCTGCGGACTTTTCTGAACTAGCCTCCATCGAAAAATCTGTCGAGTCATTCTGAACGGAGGCCGGTCGCCGCGGCGACGCGACCGGAGTGAAGAATCCAGAGGGTGATAGCGGCAATTATGAAGCAAACACCCTCTGGATTCTTCGCGGAGTTTACCATCGAGGTCGCTGCGGCGACCGAAGCGTTCAGAATGACTCCACTGCGGAATATTTCGACGATGCGATCTAGTTCAGCTTCTGCAGGCGGGCGATCAGCTTTTGTGCCAGGCTTTCTTCGCTCTCAGTCCATAGCAGTCGAGTTTCCACGCCGCAATTCTTTTCCACTTGCGTTGTAAAGTCGACCAGTTGCTGGATGTTCTTTTTCACGAAAATCTGGTCATCTTCGTGGAGTGGAATGTCGTCGCAGAGAAAAGGCGTGTCCAGACCAAGGTCGACGCGGATGTGGCCATTCTGCTCGTAGCTGCCGTCGTCGAACTGCGGGCCCAGTCCAGCCACACGTACAATGCGCACCTCTTCTTTCCAGATTGGATCGAGCAGGCCGTCGCTTTCCGGATACCACAGCTTCCACGGCAGCTCAAACTCATAGGCGCTGTCTTCGTGCAGGACCTCCGTGGCTTCGGCGACGGCCATTTCCGGCGTCGCGGGCTCCTCGTTTTCCGCAATGTAGACTCGCTGAAATGTGGGCGACTGCTGCCAGTCCAACGGATAGACAGAGGCCGCGGTGACCAGCGGGTGCGGAAGCTGCTGCATCACGCTAACGAGTTTTTCCGGCATGGAGCTCAGGCGGAAATTTGGGAACCACAGGCTGTAGTAAAGCGAGTCTGCCATCTTTCCATTGTAGATTTTTTCGCGGAGCAGGTCTCTGACGGCACAACCGGGAAAGCGGTGCGGAAATGAGAAGATGGTGGTATGCGTTGGACAATTGAACGGTTGCGCCTGGCAATCATCGTGGTGGCAGCGCTGCTGGTGCTGTCCATCCTCGGGTCGATCGTTTACGGGCGCTGGCGAATTCGTCGCGTTGTGCAGGACCTGCCATCCCGTTTGGGAATCCAGATCAAGTCGACGTCGCGGGACTTTACCTACTCGAAGACGCAGGGGGGGCGCAAGATATTCACGCTGCATGCGGCGCGTGCGATCAGTTTCAAAACCGGCGGACGGGTAGAGTTGCACGATGTCGAAATTGACATGTACAACCGGCAGAATGACCAGGCGGACACCATCTCCGGAAAAGACTTCGAGTACGACCAGAACAATCAAATTGTGATTGCGCAGGGAGAGGCGCACATCCTGCTGCATGCTCAGCCGCCATCGCATCCGGAGCCCGGCGCGAATCCGGATGCCCAGGTCATTCACGTGACGACGCACGGGTTGGTTTTCAATCAAAAAACAGGCGAAGCCACATGCAGAGGCGAAGTGGATTTTCAGTATTCGAAATCCTCGGGTAAGGCGTTAGGGGCCGAGTACTATTCAAAAACTGGGCAATTGATATTGCAGTCCCAGGTTGTGTTGACGACGAAGATGCAAGACCGATCTGCCGTCGTGCACGCATCGCATGCGGTGTACGACCGGCAGGCAGCCGAGGTGCACCTGTTGGAACCGCGATATCTGTCGAGCGATCCCAAGGGTGACCAGCGCGGCAGCGCGGGCACGGCAACAGTGTTTCTGCGACCGGACGGGACAGCGCAACGAATGAACGCGCAGAATGCGGTCGAGATTGCCTCTGCGGACGGGACGGGGATACGTTCGTCCGCGGTGCAGGTGCAGATGGATGAACAAAACCAGCCGCAGCAGGCGCATTTTTTCGGTGGAGTGCAACTGACACAGAATCAGCCAACGCAGCAGACGGTCGGCGGTGGGCGTCAGGCCGTGGTCGACTTTGACGCGAACGGTCACGCAAAGCTTGTCACGCTGGATGGAGACGTAAATTTTCAACAGCAGCTCAATGCCGATAAGGACCAATTGCATCGCACGCTGACGGCGAGCCACATGGTGCTGCATCTGCGACCGGGACAGCGCGCGGGGAAGGCTGGAAAAGTCCAGACCGGTCAGGCGCAATTGCAGGAGGCCGAAGCGACCGGCGGCGCGGTGTTTACGGCGCAGAACACAGTGGCAGGTCACCCCCCGCAGGCGACGAGCATTGCCGCGCAGAGGATGAAGGCGAAATTTGCGGCTGGGAATCAGATGCAGCATCTCGATGGCGTCGGGCAGACGCGCTTACGCATGGTCGCGCCGAACGGTGACATCGATACGAGTACCGGGGATGTGCTGGCGATCGACTTTGTGACGGGGATGCCTAAGGCATCGTCCCAGCACCATGGCGCGGGTAGTCTCACGAATGCCCAGTCGGTCCGAACGGCGGTGCAGACCGGGCATGTGGTGTTGCAGCAGACACCGGCAAAAAAAACCGGCGGAACAGGTTCAGATGCCGGCACGCAAATATCCACCGCGACTGCGGCCCGAGCAGAATATGAAGGAGAGAGCGACACTCTGACGTTGACAGGGGCACCGGTCTTCCGTGACGACACCCTGGAGATGACCGCTGAACGATTCGATGTGCAACGCGCTGTTGGTAATATGTTGGCGACCGGTTCGGTGCAGACCACGGTTCGATCGAGCAGCCAGATGGGGTCGGGAGGACTGTTGGGCGGCAACCAGCCGACCCACGTGATTGCCCGCCAGGCACTGTTGCAGCACGATACTCAGAGGGCCATTTTCACTGGCGCTGCGCGGCTTTGGCAGGGGGACAATTCCGTGGAGGCCCCGGTGATTGAGCTATCGCAGAAGATGCAGATGCTGGTTGCTTATAGCAACGAATCCTGCACGCGATGCGTCCATGCGACGTTGCTGGGTCAGTCCGCGGAATCTGTGCAGCCGACGAAACAGCCGACGAAACAAAAGACAACAAAGGCGGGGGGCCCTGGCAATCGTGATGCCAATCGCGGACCGTCGACATTTCGTGTATTGAGCCGTCGGCTGGTGTATTCGGACGCGGAGCGTAAAGCCACCTTCTCCGGCCATGTGCAGGCGATCAGTCCAAACGGCGATGTTTTTGCGGACCGCGCGGAAGTGTTTCTAACGCCTTCAATGGGTCACTCCCAAGTGAAGCCAGTGGTCGCGTCGACGGAAAAAGAAAACAAAGCGTCCTCCTCGCGCAACAATTTGCCGGAATCTTCCGTTGAAAGAATTGTCGGCACGGGACACGTCGTGGTGGAGCAGCCGGGACGGCGCGGCACAGGGACCCGGCTGGTGTATACGGCGAGCGACGGCCGTTTCGTGCTGACGGGAGACGGTGCCAATCCTCCGCAGGTGGTGGACTCAATACAGGGAACGGTCACGGGACAGGTTCTCACGTTTTCCTCACAGACACAGGCGATAATAGTGAATGGAACATCCAACGATACGGCAGTAACGAAGACGCGGGTGCAAAAGGAATAATGCAGCGACTGACAACCGACCAGTTGGCGAAGAATTATCGGGGAAGGCAGGTCGTGCGAGGCGTCAGCCTCGATATCCACAAAGGTGAAGTCGTGGGGCTGCTGGGGCCGAACGGTGCCGGCAAGACCACAACCTTCTACATGATTGTTGGCCTGGTTGAACCGGACGCGGGGCGCGTGCTGGTGGGCGACCGGGACATTACACGGCTGCCCATGTACCTGCGGGCCCGTAACTACGGAATCAGTTACCTGCCGCAGGAGCCGTCCATTTTTCGCAAGCTAACGGTAGAAGAAAATATTCTGGCCGTGTTGGAAGTGCAGCCCGGGGGATGGCAGCAGCGGCGAGCGCGGATGGAGCGATTGATTGAACAGCTCAGCCTCGGCCACGTGCGGAAGACGCGTGGCTACGCCCTCTCCGGTGGGGAACGCAGGCGTGTCGAGATTGCCCGGTGTCTGTCGATCGAGCCAAATTTCATTTTGCTGGACGAACCTTTTTCCGGAATCGATCCGATTGCCGTCCACGATTTGCAGGACATTATTTTTGACCTGAAAGCCAGCGGATATGGCGTCTTAATCACCGACCATAACGTGCGCGAGACCCTGACCGTGACCGACCGGGCCTACATCATCAACGAAGGAAAGATTTTCCGCACGGGCACGCCGGAAGAACTGGGTCAGGACCCGGAAGTCAGGCGAGTCTATCTTGGCGAGGGTTTCACTCTGAATTAGGTCGGATTGTCCGCGGCTGCTCAGCCTGACCATGTCTGCCGACCCATCCGGCCACCACCAACGTAACCACTGAAAGCCCCCTGCAAGCAATTTGCGTGCAAATTTTGCAAATATAAGATTATAAAATAGATAAAGATACTTTTTGGGGCTCTGCCGAAATCAGGTTGGTGCGCCCCATGTAAACTGAACCTAACTCTTCGGTCCAATTGGAATCTTGTTATGGCGCTTCTTCAACCCCGGCTGAATTTGAAGGTCTCGCAGAAGCAGATCCTGACCCCTGGTCTGGTTCAGATGGTCAGCCTGCTGGCCCTGAACAAGCAGGAACTGAAGGAGATGATCGACGCGGAGCTTCTGGAGAACCCGGTTCTCGAGGAGTTGGAAGAGGCGGTCCCGCTGGCGGAGGAAATTCGCACTCCCGAGGATGCGGCTCCTGCCGGCGAGGAAAAAGCTGAAGAGAAAGATCCGTTTGACGAGATCGACTTTGGCTCCTATTTCCAGGACTACCTGGATCCCGGGTATCGCACCCCGCAAAGCACCGAAATCAACGAGAAGCCCTCGTTCGAGAATTTTCTCTCCAAGCCGACGACCCTGACCGACCACCTGATGTGGCAGCTAGGCTCGCTGCATTTGACGGATGGAGTCCGTGAAGCTGCCGAGCTGGTGATTGGTAACCTGGATGAAGATGGATATCTGACGGCCAGCGATGAAGAACTGCTGGCAGTACTAGCACAGCAAAGGCCGCAGGACCGGGTGGGCGTGGCTCATGCGGCGGTCGCTGCCAGTTCCAATGGCCATAAAGCATTCGCAGGGGAGCAGGCGGACAAGGTAGCGACTGACCTGAACAGCCAGGTCGTGTCGAGCCATGGTGCGATGGATCATGGGTCAACTTCCCACGGGGCGAATCCACTGCAGGCCAGTCTTGCTGGCGAATCGAACGGGCACATTCCACAGATCAAATATTCCTCCGCATTGAAACGCGACCTGGAAGAGGCGCTGCACATCGTGCGAAGGTTCGATCCGGTGGGAATCGCTGCGCGGGATCTGCGGGAGTGCTTGCTGACTCAACTGGATGTGCGGACGCAGCAGGCTGGCGAACTAGCGGAAGGGATACGGTTGGCCGCAGCCGCAGACACCGGCGAGAACGATCTGCAGGGGGATGAATCGCGGGCGGAGTTGGCCGGATCCGGTCAGAGCGAGGCTGATCGTGTTTCGGCGGAACAAATTCAGTCCGAAGCCGATGCGGTAATGGCGCTGGCGCGGCGGATTATCGACGAATTTTTGCCGAACCTGTTAAAGCGGGATATCCGTGAACTGGCCCGTTTTACCGGGAGCCCGCAGCCCAGGGTGCATCTGGCGATTGAGTCGATTCGTGGCCTCGATCCTAAACCCGGCCAGCGCTACAACCGCGAGCAGGTTCGGCTGATTGAACCCGATGTCGCGTTCCAAAAGCGCGACGACGAGTACGTCATCCTGATCAATGATGAGGAGATGCCGACCTTGCGGCTGAACCAGGGTTATCGCCGCATGTTGAGCCAGGAGGGCACGGAGCGCGAGGTGAAGGACTATGTCAAAGAGCGCTATCGCTCGGCCATCCAACTGATGCGCAACATTGAGCAGCGGAAAAATACGATTCTGCGTACCTGCGAAGTGATTGTGCGCCGCCAGCGCGAATTCCTCGAGGAAGGCGTCGACTCGCTGAAACCCATGATGATCAAGGATGTGGCGGAAGAGATTGGCGTCCATGCCTCCACGGTGAGCCGAGCGGTCGCCAACAAGTATGTGCACACGCCGCAGGGAGTGTACGAACTGCGCTTCTTTTTCTCCGAGGGAGTCAATGGGCCGGAAGGATCGGACACGCCGCTGCTGTTGCTGAAGCGCAAGGTGAAGAAGATGATTGAAGAGGAAGATTCCAGCAAGCCGCTGACGGACGACGCCATTGCCCATTTGCTGCAATCGCAGGGAATTGCGGTGAACCGGCGCACCGTGGCCAAATACCGTGAGGACATGGGAATCCCCAGCACCCACCAGCGTCGCGTACGCATCTGAATGAATAGTTGAATCAAAAGAAACCAGACTCAGGAGAAATGCGGATGGACTCCGAACTTACTGGAAGAAACGTCAAGATCACCAAAGACCTGCGTGCCATGGCGGATGACAGCCTGAACCGGATCGAGAAAATTGTGGGCAGAGGCGCAAGCGCGCGCATCATTTTCAGTTCCCAGAAACATCTTTCGACTGTGGACGTGACTGTAACGGCCCGTCAACACACGGTAGTGGGGGTGGCAGAAGCGCCAGACCTGACCATTGCCTTGCGGACGGCATTGGAGAAGGCGGAAAAACAGGCCATTCGCTGGAGGAAAAGCAAGGTCGAGAAAAAGCGGCAGGCCAAGCCGATCAGCGCCGTATTGCCGGAGGTTCCCGAAGAAAAAATCGCGCCCAAGGAAGCGGTCGCGGGTGTCGGCAGGAACGGAAACGCATCGCTGGCGGGGAAGAGAAAACCTTCTGGAGTGCACATTGTGCCGGCACCGGAAGCGATGGCGCGGCGGCCCATGACCATTGAAGAAGCGGTGAAAGAAGCGGAAGCAGGCGACCGGCAGGTATTTGTGTTTCGCGATTTAGCAGGCGATGTGAAAGTGCTGCATTGCGCGGGCGACGGATTGGTGCGGCTGACGGAAGTTTCGTGATTGTCGCGGACGCAGCAAGAATTCTGCCGCGTCGGGCGTCGTTTTGACCGTACAATCTTGATTCACCCTTGGCATAGCTGAACGATTGCCGCGGAACGGAAGAGGACCGATGACGCGCACGGCTGGAAAGAAACAATCAAAGCCAAAGGTTGCTACGGCGCGCGCGAAGAAGACGCCAGCGGATGTGGGCGAATTTACGGCGTCCTCTTCGGCGGTGCGTGGTCGGAGTGTAGAGGTAAAACGGCCGCTCGCCGAGAATGAACTTGTCATTCTGACAGGCATGTCGGGATCAGGAAAATTGTCGGCGCTGAAAGCGTTTGAAGACCTCGGCTATTATTCGGTCGACAATCTTCCGATCGATCTGATTCCAGCCTTTGCCGATCTGATCCGTCAATCTCCTGAAACGAATCGCGCCGCGCTGGTGATTGATGTGCGTGAGGGCTCGCATCTCGATCGCTTCCCGGCCATATTGCGCAAGGTGCGGCAGACAACATCGACGCGGCTGCTCTTTCTTGAAGCATCCGAGGAGGCGCTGCTGCGGCGCTTTTCAGAAACCCGGCGGCCACATCCTCTGGGCCGCATCGATACCATTCGGCGCTCGATTCAGTCGGAACGGAAATTGCTGGAGCCGCTGCGCAACATTGCGGACGTCTGCATCGATACGACGAATTTTAATGTGCACGAATTGCGTGCTCACATCAATGGGCTGTTTCAACCGGAAAGCGGCGAAAAGAACCTGCTGATTTCGTCGATCAGCTTCGGCTACAAAAATGGCGTACCGCAGGAAGCTGATCTGGTGTTCGATGTGCGCTTCCTGCCCAATCCGCATTTCATCCCGGAATTTCGTCCGCTCACCGGCCAGGATGAAAAAGTGGTGCGCTACATCAATCGCTTTCCGGAGACGAAGGAATTTATTCAGAAGATCCACGACCTGCTGCTGTTTCTGTTGCCGCATTACGTGCAGGAAGGCAAGAGCTATCTGAGCGTGGCGTTCGGGTGTACGGGGGGTCAGCACCGCTCGGTGATGATCGCGGAAAAGATGCAGGCGCTGCTCCAGGCCGACGGCTACCAGGTGAAATGCCTGCACCGGGACATGCCGAGATAAGCGCAGATACGTCTACTGGATTCGCCGGTAGGTTCGAAAATTAACCATAGGCCGTGGAGGATTCTACCTCGATTCAGGGACGATGTTTTTCCTGGTCGCTATTACGAAGACGGGAACGCACAAAGCCGCCTATCAGGCTGAGAACACCTGTTCCTAACAACGCAGAAGCTGCTTCCGGATGGCTGTTCATCACTAAGTAGACATAGCCGCCAACAACAGAGAACAGGCATATCACGCCGGCAGCTAGGCTTGCGATTGCATACCGAAACTCTCTCTGTAACTCATGATCCCTATTACGTAGAACCAGGTCGGGAAGACTAGGATCGATGTTTCTGTATTCTTGAAGTTGTTCGGGGCTTAGGACAACAGCGGTCTGTGATGGAACCATACCTTTTGTGCCCTTTTTCATTGCCGCTTAGCGGCGCAATGCGTGCTTTTCAGTGTATTCGTCGGGTGACGAAGGCTGCGTGTTGCTCAGCTTCCTTGCTGCAAGTAGGCGAGCACGCCGCATCGCTTCGACTGCGCAATGGAATCGCTCCTTGTTGGCATCGAGCTCTCCGCTCGCTCTAAATTCATCCAAAGTGCGACTGTCGATAAGCTCAGTTGGAGCAGAAGGCCGGAGAAGCTTTCCAAATAGGCCTGCTCCAGTCAGGCCATCCAAAAACGAAGCTGTGATGATTTTTTCCATTTGGGCGTCCGCGCAAGCCACATCGCTATTGAGCTTAAGCTTAACACGGCCACTTGACCTTTTCATGCCTAATACCATTCCATCAAGTCTTGGCCTCACCGACTACATCAGATGGACGGCGTCGACGTCGACGGTGAGATGACGGCGGGAAATTTCTGCGGTATCGGCGAAAGCGAGCATCTGGCGCACGGCGGCGGCGAGTTGTTTGCGCGACGATGCTTTCAATATCAAATGAAAACGATGGATGCGCTTGATGCGTCCGATGGGCGCGGCGGCGGGGCCGAGCACGCGCACGCCGGGAAACGTCTGGTGCTGAAACCAGGTTCCTAACTGACTGGCCCACTGCGATGCCTTCGCCGGATCGGTGTGTTCAATCAGAATATTCGTCAGCATGGCCGCGGGCGGATAGTGCAGCAGGCGGCGATAACGCAACTCCTGCTCGACGAAGCCGAGGTAATTATGCTCGGCGGAGCAGCGGATGGCGTAGTGATCCATGTGATGCGTCTGCACCAGCACGCGACCGGGCAGATCCCCACGTCCGGCGCGCCCGGCGACTTGGGTGAGCAGTTGGAAGACGCGTTCGGCGGAGCGGAAATCGGGCAGGCTGAGCGCGTGGTCGACGCCGAGCACGCCGACCAGCGTGACGCCGTGAATATCGTGTCCCTTGGCAATCATCTGCGTGCCGACCAGCAAATTGATTTCGCCGCTGTGCAGGCGGGCGAGAATGCGTTCGTAGTCGTGATGATGGCGCATGGTGTCGCGATCCATGCGGGCAATGCGGGCGTGGGGGAACAGTTCCTGCAATCGCTCTTCACCCTGCTGCGACCCGACACCGAAGAAGTACAGATGCTCGCTTTCACATTTCGGACAATGCTTTGGGACAGTGCGGCGAAAGCCGCAGTAATGGCATTCCATGCGCTGATGTACGGGCGGCTGCGTTTCGTCTTCTGTCGCGGACTTGTGATGCGTGAGGGCGATGGCACAGTTGTCGCACTCCAACTTATCGCCGCAGGCGCGGCACATGACGACGAAGGAATAGCCGCGCCGGTTCAATAGCAGCATGGCCTGTTCGCCGCGACCGAGCGTCGCCTCGATTTCCTCCATCATGGCGCGGGACAGCAGGGCTTCCTGGCCGGTCTCGGCAAACTCCTGGCGCATGTCGATCAAGGAGACTTCCGGCAGCGGTCGGTTCCCGACGCGCTGCTTTAGCGAGAGCAGCGAATATTTTCCACGCTGGGCATTGGCCCACGACTCCAGCGAAGGCGTGGCGGAACCGAGGACGACAGTGGCGCCCGCCAGCTTGGCGCGCATCACGGCGACATCGCGGGCGTGATAGCGGGGCAGCTCTGCCTGCTTGTAGGAGGTATCGTGCTCCTCGTCGATGACGATCAGCGCGAGGTCGGCGATGGGCGCGAAGACAGCCGAGCGAGTGCCGACGACGACGTGGGCTTCGCCGCGACGGATGCGGTGCCATTGCGCGGTGCGTTCTGCGCCGCTGAGTGCAGAGTGCAGGAGCGCCACCTGATCGCCGAAGGTGAATCGCAGTTGCGCCAGCATGGCTGGCGTGAGGCCGATTTCCGGAACCAGGAGCAAGCTCGACAGACCGGCGTCGAGCGCTCGACGCATGGCGGCGATATAAACGGCGGTTTTTCCGGAGCCGGTGACACCGTGGAGCAGAAACGGCTGGAATTTTCGGGAGTGAACGCTGGCGGCAATCTGCAGCATGGTCTCTCGCTGCGCGTCGTTCAGCATGGCCTCGACCGGCACCGAGGAGGACGGCAGATCGCCGGAGAGAGCGAAGCTGTCGAGGGCGTCGACGGCGGGAACTTCTTCGATGCGTACCAGTTCGCGCCGGACCAAGGTGCCGAGGGTCGATTCTGGAAGGGAAAGCTGGCGAATTTCCGAGACGGTGAGACGGCCGCCAGCGCTGGCAAGTTCCGCGAGCAGGCGCTGCTGATTTTCGTTGAGCTTCGGCAGGCGCGCATCAGGGACAAGCACGGCAACACGCACCGTGGTGCGAAGTTCGCGCGCGGCGGCGGTGGATTCGCGCATGATGAGGCGCTTGGTGGCGAGCTGGTGCAGGAGTTCGGCGCTGGCAGAAGTGTTGTTGCGGAGCGTCGCGGCACGCGACTGGCCATGCTCAGAAAGAAATGCGAGGACGGCGTGCTCGGACTGATCGGCAGTATTCGATTCCAGGGTTTGCTGCTGAGGAATCTCCAGTGCAGCCGCGCCGCGCGGCGTGATGGAGTAAACAATTTCTTTTCGCACCTCGGCACCGAGAGGAAGCATAGTGCGCAGCACTTCGCCGAGGGGAGCAAGATAATATTCGGCGATCCACGAGCCGAGTTGCATCAGGTGTTCGGAGAGCACCGGCTCGTGATCGAGGACACGTAGGATGGGCCGGACCGTTGCTGAAGAAACACCTGGGGCTGAGGCGTCGCGTTCTGAGGCAGGAGAGCTGTCACGCAGCGCAACGACGACGCCCTGGAGCTGCTCGCGGCGAAAGGGAACGAGAACGCGACCGCCTACGACCGGGTCGCCGCAGCGAGCAGCCTCGATGGAATAGGTGAAGACGCGGTCGATTGGAACCGGCAACGCGACGTCACAAAAAAGCGGCATAAGGCATGTTTACACGATGGAGGTGAGAGGGTGCCGGAACGCCCGAAATTCGTCGCTGCAGAAATGGCGATGCAAACCGCGAGGTCCTTCGCTGCGCTCAAGATGGCAGTTCTGGTAGACGAGCGTGGAAACCTCAGGTCCCTCCACCGCGCTTCGGTCGGGATGACAAATTCTTTGCCCCACTCAAGCTAACAGAAGGCTTGAATTGCCAGCCAGAAATCCCACATCTCAAAAGCGAGATGTGGGGCACCCAAATACTGCCGTTTAGTGGGTGGAGACCAGAAATTCGTCGAAATGCGCCAGGGTTCGCTGCTGTGCCAGTTTTGCGGCCGCCTCGTTGTAGCTGGCGCGCGCATCACAGCTGAAGCCATGACCGGCTCCTTCGTAGGTAAAGACGGAAAAGCCGGGATACTCGTGTCGCACCTGTTCGACCACGGTTTGCGGAATGTGGTTGTCCTCCAGGCCAAAGTGAAAGATGGCGGGGCAACTGAACCGTTCGTGGATGTAGTTCTGGATTCCGCCGGGATAGTACGAAACGGTCGCATCAGGATGGAGGCGCGTGTTGCTGACCCAGGCGAGTGTGCCGCCCCAGCAGAAGCCGACGACGCCGACTTTGCGTGCGCCATGCTCGCGAAGATACTGGATGGCCGCGGCACTGTCCGCGAGGGTTTGATCGAGCGGGATACGCTGGACGATTTGCATCCCCTGCTTGGCCTCTTCGGGTCCGTATGCCAACTCGACGTCGCGTTGGGCGCGGTCAAACAGCGCTGGCGCGATAGTCAGATATCCGGCGCGAGCAAAGCGATCCGCGACAGAACGGATGTGCGCGTTCACGCCAAAAATTTCCTGCAGGACGACAATGCCGGCTTTGGGCTCGCCGCTGGGTTGGGCGATGTACGCGTCAAATTTGTGGCCGTCAGCGGCCTGCAATTGTGTGTGCTGTGGCATTTCTTGTCTCCTCTTTCAATGTTTAAGATGCAATTGCCACCCGGACGTTGATCGCAGTTGCATTTCGATTTCAGCTCTCGGTGCGTTTAGGTGGCGCGAGGTTGAGATACTTCATGGCGAGCTGCAAATCCTTCCATGTTTCGGCTTTTTGCCGGGGATCGCGCAGAAGGTAGGCCGGGTGGTAGGTGACGATCAACTTGGTGCCCATACAATCGTGCAGCTTGCCTCGCAGGACAGAGAGTGCCGCCTTCGAGCCGAGCAGATACGTGGCAGCGGTCGCACCCAGGGCGACGATCAGTTTAGGGCGTACAACGCCGATTTGCTGAAACAGAAATTGAGTACAAGTATTCGCCTCGGCAGGTTCGGGTACGCGATTTTTCGGGGGTCTGCATTTCACGATGTTTGCGATGTAGACGCGCTGGCGATCCAACCCCATCGCAAGAATCATGTTGTTCAGCAACTGCCCGGCGCGCCCGACAAATGGGACACCTTGCTCATCTTCGTCCGCGCCG